>JBNMGX010000537.1:0-1013 GCA_050872465.1 Hallerella sp. | reverse complement strand
TTTGAGTACGCCACAGGGAAACCGACGAAACATTTCCCACCGATCGCCCTTCCAGAACATTTTCCCTTCTGCCAAAAGCGGTAATCCAAAAGGCAGCCGAATCTCTAAAATCCGCCGACATCTCCATTTTCCCGAGAGCAAGTCCTAAATCATATCGCGCATCCAAAGCCAGAAGCAAACAGTCGCCCGGCGAAGCAGTGCGTTTCGTTTTCTTCTTATACTCCGCATACTTTATCGACTGGCCTTTAAAATGGATGGAATCCCGCAACTTTTCCACACGATAAGTCCCACTTTTGGATATCGCCACGAAAAATCCCAGGTAATTTGTCGGAGCATCCAGATAGACGGAAAAGCCTGAAACATTCCCCACATCTTCCGCCACGCCAAATCCGCAAATCCGATATTCCTGGAAGACTTTCAAGTCGTCACTCTCTAAATGGATATCCAAACCGCCCGTAAAAAAACGGAGCGAGGAAATCGTCCCCGGCTCCGAAAATTTCATTTCAAGTCGCAGCGTATCTTTCCCATTTTTTCCCAAGTAACTCGCTTTCACATATTCCAGCGGAACGCCCTGATTTCTGTGGGCGAAAGCGAACGCCGAAAGGGCGCAAACCAGGAAAACTAGCGAAAAGAATTTTTCAGGCATCAGGAACCAGCAAACATCCTACTCCGAAAAGCAACAGATTTCAGGCAACGCGCGGAAACGCTCCGCATAGTCCAGCCCGTAACCGACGACAAAGAGGTTCTCGACCTGAAAACCGATATAGTCCGCAGCAAAATCCACTTCGCGACGACTAGGCTTGTCAAGCAGGGCACATGTCTTTACCGTCGCCGCTCCGCAGTCACGGATCGCCTGGGAAAGGTTCTTAAGCGTATGCCCGGTATCGAAGATGTCATCGACAAGCAAGACGTTCTTCCCCGCCACATCGAGCCTCTCGATTCCCTTCACGGTAAAAGCCGAACGTTCCGTCCCGTTCCCGTAACTGCTCGCCCGCACAAACTGCACGTCCAGC
>JBNMGX010000536.1:0-1015 GCA_050872465.1 Hallerella sp. | reverse complement strand
GTCTAGCGAAGCGGACTTGACTTCGCTGTAGCTTTCGACGTTGATGGGCTTAAACGGCTTTTGCAGACGGGCTTTCGCATATTCCATCTTGATTTCCCGCATACTTTGGAGAAGCACCGCCCGGGAAAGCGTGTCGCCGACATCGGTGATTTTTGCAAGTCCCGTGTAGCGGAGAACGGCTGTTTTTTCCTTGGCGCGGGTCTTTGTCTCGGGGAGCATCGCGGGCCGCGCGTCCCAGATTTCGACAATCGCTCCGACGGTTGCCTTTGGCGACGTGTTCATGCCGATTCCGAGGATCATTTCCGTTTCGGGAATATGCACGAGAGGCTCCCGCTTTTCTCCGGACTTGACGGTGAACCAGGAACTATCCGACTTGAGGCTGTCCGGAGAAAGGAGCATCGGCGAAAGAACCTGGTAGTAGCCGTTGAAAATCTTCGGTTCGGAACGTTGTGCATAGTAGTAGGAAACGCCTTTCTGCTTCGCGGGCTTTTCCTTTTTGGATGCGTCGTCGGAGAGGCTTCCGAGCATCTTGGCGAAATGTTCGTTCTGGTCGGCGGAAGCGCATCCGCTCGGAGCGGAAACTCCTTTTGGAAGCGAAGAGTCTCGCGCCGCTTCGGCGCAGGGGAGTGGCTTCGGCTTTTCTTGCTTGGCGCTGTCGGGAGCTTCGCCGAGATAGATGGAATCCCCCGGGTAGATCCAGTGCGGGTCCTGGATGTGCCGGTTGTTTTCCCACAGGTCCGGCCACGCAAAGGGATTGTTCAGGTATTCGTCGGAAATATCCCAGAGCGTGTCGCCCTGCTTGACGAAATAAGCGCTAGCCGCAATGGCGACAAACCCGAGAGCGATGGAAATGCTTTGAATGTGCCTCATATTTATCAATTTAATCTTTTTTCGGTGGGAAATTTTTAGCGTCTGCGTTTTTGGCTGAAAAGAATTGTTCGCGTCTGGGAAACGTTTTCCGTTTCCTGATTTTCGCGTGTACGGATAACCTTTCCCTTGTGCTCTTCGCGACGCC
>JBNMGX010000535.1:0-1017 GCA_050872465.1 Hallerella sp. | reverse complement strand
CGTAATCCAGTTCGGCGCATAGTTCACGACGATCCGCCCGACATTCGTCGCCCCGACTTTTACCAGGAGCAGTTCCCCGCCGCCATCGACCGCAATCCGCGTCATCAGCCGTTCGTTGATGCAGAAAAGCCCTTCCACGCGTTCCACGCTCCACGGATTCACCGGCCAGAGCGTTCCCGGGCAGTAGCTCGCCGAAAAGAGCCGTCCCTTCACCGGGGAATGGATGCGGTGATAATTGAAAGGCGCAAGGTAAATCGTCGCAAAGCGACCGCCCGAAAAATGCGCAGCAAGTTCCGCATCGCGCAGAAGCGAGGAGAGCGAGTAGGTCTTCCCCTTCGCCTGGATCATTTCGGCGTCCGGGCCTTCGAGGCTCCCCGTCTGCGATTCCCTGCCATCGACCGGACTTACCACTTCGGATTCCGCAACGGGACGTTTCCCCGGCAAAAGCTCCCGGACAAAAAGTTCGCCGATGTTCGCGTAACCGCTGAGCGGGCGTGACGCTTCCGACATGTCCAGGTGATAGGCCTTCGCGAAAAGGTTCCGAGCGAGCTTCGAAAGAAGGGGGAGCTTCAGGTTGATCAGGTTTCCAAAGAGTCTCGATTCGAGGTTCTTCGGCAAAAGTTTCATCAAAACGTAACGTGGAGAATTCATTGCGGCAAAGGTAGAAAAACATCCGAGCGCATATTCAACCGTGGCCTAGAAAACGCAAGCCGACAAAGCAACCAACAAGCTAGAAGCCGGATTTTCCAAAACATCTTCTAGGAATTTTTTTCATTATAGCCTCCCCTGCTTTCAGCGGCCATCAAGCGCTCCGAAGTCTCCGTTTTAGACAACTCCATCCTATGCCCAAAAGATTTTGCCTCTTCATCCTCAAAGCTCGCAAGGCCAAAGTATTTTTCAAAAAAAGCCTTCAGCTTGTCAACTATGGTCGCCTTTTTCTCGGAACGGTTGCCTCCGCCAAACCGTGATATCGGAGGCATCATATCGGCAATCTCGGTTCCCGAATCATCCAATTCG
>JBNMGX010000534.1:0-1022 GCA_050872465.1 Hallerella sp. | reverse complement strand
TGTCCGCGTGATCCGCTGTCCGAGACTTGCGGCGAGCTGTCCTGTTTCAATCGGCGTCTCCTGCTCGGCGGACAGAAACATCAAGGCGAAGATTGACGAAAAGGGCCTTTGGCTCGAAAAGATGGAACATCACCCGGAAAAGTATATCCCGGAAGGAAACGTGGTGAAGATGGCGCCGCCGGTCGAAATCGATCTTGACCGTCCGATGCCGGAGGTTCTCGCCGAGCTTTCGAAGTATCCGGTGAAGACTCGTCTGAATCTCCGCGGGACGATGATCGTCGCCCGGGACATGGCCCATGCGAAAATCGCCGAAATCTTTGACAGGCAGGAACGCGGCGAGGAACTTTCCGAAATGGAAAAGACGGTCCTCAAGGCGGTTTCCGACCATCCGATTTACTATGCGGGTCCGGCGAAGACTCCGGACGGAATGCCCACGGGAAGCTTCGGTCCGACGACGGCGAACCGCATGGATCCTTACGTGATGCGCTTCCAGTCCAAGGGTGCCTCGATGATCATGGTCGCGAAGGGGAATCGCTCCGAACAGGTGACGGAAGCCTGCAAGAAGTATGGCGGATTCTTCCTCGGCTCGATCGGCGGTCCGGCAGCGATTCTCGCGGAACAGAACATCCTTTCGAACGATATCGTCGCCTTCCCGGAACTCGGCATGGAAGCTATCCGGAAAATCACCATCAAGGATTTCCCGGCGTTCATCCTGGTCGATGACAAGGGAAACAACTTCTTCGAAGGTCTCATCTAATTCCAAGAAAAAATATGGAACGCTTTATCGTTGTTGACTATCACGCGGGAAACCTTACCTCGGTCCTGAACGCTTTCGGGCACTTGGGAATTTCCGTCAAGGCTTCGAACGACCCGTCGGAAATCGCCGAAGCGGATCGTCTCGTCTTTCCGGGAGTCGGAGCAGCCCGCTCCGCAATGGAAACGCTTGGACGCTCGGGGATCGGGAATGCGATTCTCCGGGTTGTCGAGCGGAAACGCCCGGTCCTCGGGATTTGCATCGGATG
>JBNMGX010000533.1:0-1025 GCA_050872465.1 Hallerella sp. | reverse complement strand
GCCTAGATGTGCAAACGACAAAAGCCTTTCGGCGAGAAAAAACGGTCCGCTAGGCGAAAAACATCCAACTTAATTGTCAAAGCTCCACGTAATCCCGTAGAGGAACCGGACGCCTTCCGGGCGGTAACCGCTCGCCGGTTCGTAAAGGCTGTGATTCAGGTTGTCAATCCGTGTGTAGAGCGAAAAGGTGAGAATCCGCATCCGGGCTTCGAAATTCAACGCGAGATAATGCTTCAATTCGACAAGTTCCAATTCGTCGTCTTCGTTCGTCTGGATGTCGTTGCGGTTGCCGAACCAGGTGAAGTCAAAGCCGATGCTCACGCCGAGCCTGTTCTTCACAAACCTATCCTGCCAGCGGATGTAACCCTTGTAGTAGAGGCTCGTCACATCGATCGGTCTGTTCTGCTTGGCGAGAGCCTGTTCGCGTTCCAGGTAGAACCGCCAGTTTCCCAGTCCGAATCCGACAGCGACATACCAGTCGAGCGCTTCCGCATTTTTCAAGTTTATCCACTGGTAAGCGCTTTCGATGGATTCAAGTCCTCTGCCGGAAACCCATCTCTGCCTGATGGGAGAATCCGCGTATTCGTAGCGAAGCCCTGTCCCGTAAAAGATTCCGCCGGCGTCCCATTCCAGGTTCCCGGTCATGCGAAAACGTTCTTCGGGCTTTAGATTCTTGTTCGGATAGGCGTAACGTCCGCGATTGAAAAGCTTTAATTCCTCGACATCCGGGAATCGGACATCGTTTTTGAAAGAGCCTTTTACGGCAATGTGCCAGGGAAGCCGGATAGTCAGGTATCCGGAAAGCATCCGTCCCACTTCGACGGAATCAAAGAGGTTCGAATTGCGGAGCGCGCCGCCCTGGAACCGGAAATCGAGAAAGCGGAACTCGTCCGAAATTTCCAGGTAATAAAGTTCGCGGTCCTGCTTGAAGCGGGAATTCGTTTCCTTAAACTCGTATTCCATGCGGAATGTCGGACGGAGCGGAAGCCTTAGCGCGATGCCGCCATCGCCGTTTACCGTTTCGT
>JBNMGX010000532.1:0-1030 GCA_050872465.1 Hallerella sp. | reverse complement strand
GAGAATATCCCTGTCTTGCGGGAACGTTTGCAGGAATTGGCCGTGGAGCAGAACTATCCGGGCGACGAAAACATCCATGAAGAGATTTCGGACTATGTCCCGGCGGCGCTAAACGAAATCACCCCGCGCTTCATGCAGGCTCTCCAGGATTTGGAACCGTTCGGCGGAAAAAATCCCTACCCGGTTCTCTATGCGGAAAATGTCCAGGTCGATCGTCTGCGCGAACTGCGCGGCGGACATCTGCAGCTCAAGCTTTCGCAAAGCGGAAGCCCCCAGTTCTCGGCGATTGCTTTCGGGATGGCGGACGCCAAAAGGCAAATCGAAAAATCCCGCAAGACGGTCTCCCTCTTTTTCGAACCGATCTGGAATGTTTATAACGGCCAGCGGACCATCCAGCTGCTGGTCAAGTCGTTTGGAAAGTAAACAGGAAACTACTTTGCGTTCACGGAACGCAAAATCTCGATGAGCTTGTCCTTGCACTTGTCGATGAGGACAAAGGCTTCGAACATCCGGGCCTGACGCCATTTTTTCTCGTATTGCTCTTCCCAGTTGATGGCGACTTCTTCGGGATTCTCCTTTCCCTTCTGCTCTTCGTTCCGATACCAGACTTCCTTGTTTATCTCCTGGATGAGGTCTGCCATTTCCGCTGCGGGTTGGAGCGAGCCGCGGACGAGCAGGTAGGCGCGCAGGTTGTCGAGCAAAACGCCGTCGCTCGGGTTTGCGCTGTCTTCCTTGGAAATAGCCCAAACGCGGTTCTTGTGGCGTTCGGCAAAGCCTAGCAGGCGAAGTTCGACTTTGGAAAGTTCGCCTTTTTCATATTTCGCTTCGACCGCTTCGCGCGGATAGTAGATGGAGTCGGGATAGTATTCAATCATAGTTCTTGTCGAGTAGTGCCCGGGGCGGGATTTGAACCCGCACGGCCTTGCGGCCAAGGGATTTTAAGTCCCCAGTGTCTACCATTCCACCACCCGGGCCGGTGTGACGCAGATAAATATACAAAAAGTGCGTCAGCTGCGTTCGGCGAGCGTTC
>JBNMGX010000531.1:0-1048 GCA_050872465.1 Hallerella sp. | reverse complement strand
TCGTATGAACGACAGTAAATGGAGTTTGAATCCCCGTAGAACGCATGTTTTTTCAGAAAGGCATCAAGCTGCAGATTTTTCCACGAAGCGGAAGAAGCGTCTTTGCACAAGCCGGAAGCGTCCAACAAAATCGCCATGGTGGACTTCGAAGGACCGACTACCGCACTGTACGAAAAAGCGACAAGTAGCAGCAGGCTTGGCAAAAGTTTTTTCATTTCAAATACAATTTTTGAATTTATCGAAATAAAATAGAAAATATTTATTCCAATATCTTTATTCCTTTAAGGAATACAGTATTACAGAGAGAGAAAAAAAACAACAACAATTCAGAATTAACAAATTATTTAAAAATTAGTACCCGTCGGCTTCGCCGGCGGGTACTTTCCTTTCCGATTTATTCCCCGAGGCACGCGTCGAGCTTTGCCGTGATATCCTTTTTATCCATGTGCTGCCCGATGAAAACCAGGCGAATTTCACGATCGCCGTATTTTTCGTCCCACATCTTTCGGACTTCGGGTTCCTCGGCGAGAGCGCGTTCTTGTTCGCCCTTGTTCAGCGAAGCGATCCAGCGTCCGAGGCAACGCGCACTCGCATCCTTCCCGGCCTGTTCAAAGATATAGGAATACACGCGGTCGTCTTCGAACCAGAGAATTCCCTTGGTGCGGATAATGCTGTTCGGGTAATTGTCCAGAAACTTTTCGAGCCTTTCGCGGTTGAACGGGCGGCGGTTCATATAGACAAACGTCCCGATGCCGTATTCTTCCGACTCCCCTTCTTCCTCTTCTTCGGGATTTTCCAGTTGTTTAATCCAGGCGGCGGAACTAGAAACCTTGTTGAAGTCGAAAAGCTTCGTATCGAGAATGTCCTGGATATCGACCTTGCCGAAATTCGTTTCGATCATTTTCGCTTCGGGCTGGAGCGCGCGAACAACCGCCTTGACATGCTTCAACTCGTCTGCAGAAACGCTACCAGCCTTGTTCAGGACAATCGTGTTGCAAAATTCGATCTGCTGCACGAGAAGGCTCGCGACATCTTCCTCGTCCCTGTT
>JBNMGX010000530.1:0-1050 GCA_050872465.1 Hallerella sp. | reverse complement strand
TGTATTGCGGAAGGAGCGCATCCACTGATACGATTCCGTGGTAAGAGACTCCCGCTCCCCAGATGAAGCTGCCATTCGATTTTTTCTGCCGGCGGTCAAGCGAATAAGCCGCCCGAAGCGAATGCTCCCGGTTCCAGAGATAGTCGATGTCGTAGCCCGCGGAAACGGTCAGGAGCTTCGCCTTTCGAAATTCATCCGCTTCGGAATCCTTCCAATAAAAACCGTTGTTAACTTTCAGGAAAAGGTTCCAGAAAAAACGGTCGCCGAAATAATTAAGCTGCAAATCGGTCGCCTGCGTCTTCGGCTTCTTGGAATCCGCTCCGAACGAAACCGTGAAGAGGGAACTCCACGTCCAGTCTCCATACCCTCCGCCAAGCCCGAGATCGATTGGCCGATTGGTCACCAAATCCTTGTCGTCCGTACTTTCACCCGAAAATGAAGCATAATTGTACCGGGCGATCAGCTGGATGGAAAGCCGGTCTTGAAAGGAAACGACGGCAGAATTCCCCGCCACTTCTTCGGCAAGAGCCATCCCGAAAAAGAGAAGAACGAGAGCAAAAATTTTTTTCATCCGAATTCCCGCACGATAACGAGAAAGGCTCCCGTCGAAAAGAAAGGCTTTTCGGCAAACGCCTGCGCAAGCGCATCCATGTTTTCTTCCGAATATTCCAGTTGCCTAGAGAGCAGTTTCAGCGCATCGATCCTTGGCGACGTCCCGGAATTTCGGGCGAAACTTTTTCCGAACTTCCGAAGGATGAGCCAGAAAAGCACGGCAAACTTGACTTTTGAAAGCATGTCGCCATCGTAAAGCGACTTTCCCAAATAACGGAAAATTTCATACGCGACGATCCGTTCCCCGTCCGCTTCCGAAAAAAGATCGCACGCTTTGACAGCCTTTTCGTTCCGGGCACGGACAAGAGCCTGATTCCACGTTTCACCGAGACTTTCAAGGCCAGAGAGAAAATCCCAGATTTCACCCCAGATCTTTTCCGCCGAAAACTCGGAAAGAGAAACCGTTTCTCCTTGGGCGGTCGCCGCGAGACAGAGCGT
>JBNMGX010000529.1:0-1052 GCA_050872465.1 Hallerella sp. | reverse complement strand
TCCCTGGAGGATGCAGCCCGGGTATTTCCACGTAATCGCGCTGCCCGTTTCGACCTGGGTCCAGCTGATGTGGGAGTTTTTCCCGGCGCATTTCCCGCGTTTCGTGACGAAGTTATAGACGCCGCCCTTTCCCGTCTTGCGGTCGCCCGCATACCAGTTCTGGACCGTGCTGTACTTGATGCTCGCATTTTCCTTCGCGACCAGTTCGACGATCGCCGAGTGGAGCTGGTGGCTCGAAAACTCGGGAGCCGTGCAGCCCTCGAGGTAGCTGACCTGGGCGTCCTTGTCCGCGATGATCAGCGTGCGCTCGAACTGTCCCGCTTCCTTGTTGTTGATGCGGAAGTAAGTCGAAAGGTCGATGGGGCAGTGGACTCCGGGCGGGATATAGACAAAGCTGCCGTCGCCGAAAACCGCGCTGTTGAGAGCCGCAAAGTAGTTGTCGCCCGGCGGGACGACGCTTCCCATGTATTCTTCGATAAGTTCGGGATATTCCTGGATGGCGTCCGAGATGGAGCAAAAGAGGATGCCCATCTCCATGAGCTTTTTCTTGTGGCTGGTGTAGATGCTCACGCTGTCGAAGACGGCATCGACGGCGACGTTCGCAAGGCGTTTCTGCTCGTTCAGCGGGATGCCCAGCTTGTCGAAGGTTTCGAGAAGTTCGGGATCGACGTCCTCGATGGAATCGTGCGCCTTCTTGGTCTTCGGGGCGGAATAATACACGATGTCCTGCAGATCGACCGGTTCGAAGTCGAGTTCCGCCCAGTGGGGAGCTTCCATCTTGAGAAGCTTTTCGTAGGCGCCTAGCCGAAACTTCAGCATGAATTCTGGTTCGCGTCGGATTTTCGAGGCTCGCCGGATAATGTCCTCGTTCAGGCCCTTTTCGAACGAATCGTTCTCGATGGGCGTGACAAATCCATACTTGTAAGGTTCCCTGTAGGCTTCGGCTTCTCCGCTCATGGCAAGGCTTCTCCGGGGAAAGTTTCTTCGGGGACGACGTTCAGGTTGTAATAGACGTTGTCGCGGAGCGTATCCTCGATATAGAAGAGCGTGCC
>JBNMGX010000528.1:0-1064 GCA_050872465.1 Hallerella sp. | reverse complement strand
CCGTTCCCGTATCCTGGCAGAAAGGGAGAATCCCCTTGGAGGCGACGACCGCATTTTTCAGGAGCGTGAGCGCGACGAACTTGTCGTTGTCGCTCGCTTCGGGATCCTGGAGAATTTTCGCGACCTTCGCCGTGTGGGCAGGGCGCAAACGGAAGCTGACTTCTTCGAAAGCGGACTGGGCGATTTTCGTCAGGGCCTCCTTGGAAACCTTAAGAATTTTCTTCCCTTCAAATTCCGCGACGGAAACGCCTTCCGTCCCGAGATTCACGTATTCCGTCTTGTCTTCGCCGTGCTGTACCATCGGTTCGTAATGAAATGCCATAGATGCCTCTTTTTTTGAAATGATTCGGCTAGAAAATAGAATTTTCGCGCTTTTCTGAAAATCCTTTTGCCATAATTCGACAAGAAGAGTTATTTTTCTAGTGAAATCGGCAGGTCTCTCTGCCATGGATTTTTTTAACAAGGATGAACCATGAAACTCACGAAGACTCTTTTTTCCGCACTTGTGCTTGCCGCGTTTGCTTTTGCAGCCGACGAAGCGAAGCCGGTTCCCGCAGCAGCGGCAGATACCGCAAAAACCGTCGCCACGGAAGCTCCTGCCGAATCCGCCAAGGTAGATACGGCAAAGGTTGAAACAGCCAAAGCAGATTCCGTAGCTCCGGTAGCAGCCCCGGACACGACAGCAAAAGCCGCCGAACAGGCCGTTCCTTCCGACACGTCAAAAACCGACTCCGCAAAGACCGTCGCCGTAGATTCCGCAAAGACGGATACGGCAAAGGTCGCTGAACAGGTCGTAGCCGATTCCGCGGTAACCGCCCAGGTTGATTCCGCAAAGGCGGACACTTCCGAAGTTCTCGAAGCGAAAGCTGTCCCGGCAGACACGGCGAAAGTCGATTCCGGAGCAGCTGCGACTGTGGATTCTATGGCGACCGCCAAGACAGATTCGGCCCAGGCAGCCCCTGCAGCGGAAGAGAAAAGCGAACCGAGAACCGCCGGCCAGACCATTATGGAAAATCCGCTCGAATTCATCATCGTGAGCGCAGCGTTTATCGCAAGCGTTCTTG
>JBNMGX010000527.1:0-1067 GCA_050872465.1 Hallerella sp. | reverse complement strand
GCTATTCCCTGTCCGACGACCTGAAACGGATTGTCGCAGGCGAAAACGAAACGGTTTTCCGCATGGTGGAAGACCGTTTTTCCGTAAAGATTCTTTCCAGGCTTCCAGGGCTCACCCTCCGAAAAACGGGAGAAAGTTCCGACATCCAGGGAGCGCTCGCCTTTCTCGACCAGCTGAAGATCGCGGCGAAGAACGGAACATTCCTCTCACAGGGATTTCTCGCGCGGATTCTCGACGATGCGGACAGCCCGGCATCCCCAAAAGCATCCGGGAAATTCGTCCCCGAAGCGCCACTCCTCCGAAACCGGTTGGGGATTCCCGTCTCCGCGAGAACGCCTTCCCAGGCGAAACTCATCAAGGCATGCGAAACGAACGACATCATCTTCGCCGACGGTCCCGCCGGAACGGGCAAGACCTTTCTCGCTGTCGCCATCGCCGTCGCAAGCCTCGAACTCCACGAAACGGAACGCATCTGTCTCGTGCGTCCGGCGGTCGAAGCCGGGGAATCCCTCGGGTATCTTCCCGGAGACCTCAAGGAAAAGATTTCCCCCTACCTGCGCCCCATCCAGGACAGCCTTTCCGAACTTCTCTCTCCCGAAAAGCTGCGCAAATACCAGGAAGGCGGACAAATCGAAGTCGCGCCGCTCGCCTACATGCGCGGACGCACGCTCAAGCATGCCTTCATCATCCTCGACGAAGCCCAAAACACGACGATACCGCAGATGCAGATGTTCCTGACGCGTCTCGGCGAACATTCCAAGGCGATCATCACCGGAGACTCCTCGCAAATCGACCTCGGGCCGAAGCAGGTTTCGGGATTCGCCCACGCCATCCGCCTGCTCGGAAAGATCCGCGGCATCGCGCACGTTTCCTTCCCCGCAACCGACGTCTTGCGGCATCCGCTTGTCCGCGAAATTGTCAAGGCCTATGAAGCCGGAGGAAAAAAATGAACAGAAAAGACCTCAAGTGGCATCTTCTCGTCGGCTGGGCGATTATCGTCGCCATGGCCATTTTTCTTTTTCCAGACCGCGACCTCGCGCAGAAGTCGGAAATTCCCCACCTGGGGC
>JBNMGX010000526.1:0-1082 GCA_050872465.1 Hallerella sp. | reverse complement strand
TTTCCGGGCCAGAATTTTCCGAAGACTTTTTCCCGGTTTCTTCCGGCCTCAATTCTTCGATCTTTTCGTCCGCCGATTCCTGAAAACTTCCGGTCTGAACTTCATCATCCAAAGGCGCAGTTGCCCGCAAATCCTCCGTCCGAACCTCGCCATCCAATGCCTCAGTATTTTCCGCATCTTCCTTTGTACGAAAAACTTTCCAGCGAAAAAAACGGACTTCAAGCATTCCGCCATCCTTTTCGCCCCGAAAAAGGAAACGGACTTTCACCGGAAAAAGCAAAAGCCCGCACACAAGAACGAGAATCGCGATGACTATAACATCAAGAATCATTCTTCCGATTCGTCAGCCTTCTTCTTGATGATGTCGAGCAGTTCCGCAAAGGATTTCGTCTGCAAAATCGTCGCAAACTGTTCCTTGTAGTTTCTCGCCGTCGAAAGATCGTCGATGACAAGATCCCACGCCATCCAGTTTCCATCGACAAGCGTCATCTTGTAAACGAGAACGGATTCCTTTCCCTTGTACCAGAGGTGCGCCGTCACATTCGCTTCCGTGTTGTTTTTCTTCATCTTGGGAGCGTCGTAAATCGTGCTGTCCGTGCGGTACATTTCGAGGCGCTTTGCGCTGGAATTGCGGACCATCCGCTGGAACTCCGAAGCGAAGTTTTCCCGGGAAGCCTTGTCGAGCGCATTCCAGGTTTCCTTCGGCAGGGACTTTTCCGCGAGCATCCCGAAGTTGAACACATCGCTCAAAAGGCTCTTGACCCGTTCCCCGTCCTTCTTCGAAAGGCTCTTCTTCTTAAGAAGCGTCTGCAATTCCTTGTCGTTTTTCGAAATCGCCTGAACAGGGTCCGCGGCAAACGCCACAGCGGTGAACAGGGCTAGAACCGAAGCGAGTATTTGGATTTTCATCGTTTATTTTCCTGGATAAAGTTGGTGGAATTCGGACAGGGAAATTCCCATCCGGCTGATAAGTTCCGCAAACGCGATGTTATACTTGCACACCGCATAATAATAGGATTTTTGCAGTTGCAGATTGTCCGTATAGGCAGAAACCAAGGCGCTCGCATTGGAAGGGTCCAGAT
>JBNMGX010000525.1:0-1090 GCA_050872465.1 Hallerella sp. | reverse complement strand
GTCCGGGCTGTTCAGGTACTTGGGAGCTTTCTTGTCTTTGTCGAGAATGCGCCCGCCGAATGCGACGACTTTTCCCGAGAGATTCTCGATGGCGAACATCAGACGGTCGCGGAACTTGTCGGCGATGCCTCCGTTTTCCCGTTCGACGGCTAGGCCCGCTTCGACGAGCTTCTTGGGGGAAAAGCCTTTCTTCGCCGCATAGCTCAGGAAGCCTTCCCGGCCTTCGGGCGCATAGCCTATCTTGAAGAAGTGGCGTGTCTCTTCGGAAATGTTCCGCGATTCGATGTAGCGGAGCGCCTTTTCGTTCTTGGGAAGTTCGGAGACGAACCAGTCCGCGGCGAGTTCGTTCAGCTCGCGGGTGAGGGTCCGCGCCTCGGCGACTTCGGGCGAGGCCTGTTCCTTCAGCTCGGGCAGCGGGAATCCCGTCGCGTTCGCGACCCATTCGACGGCATCCTTGAAGTCCATCTTTTCGTGTTCCATCACGAACTTGAAGACATCGCCGCCCGCTCCGCAGGCAAAGCATTTATAAATGCCCATCTGCGGGTTTACGTTCATCGATGGGGAATGGTCGTTGTGGAACGGGCATCTTCCGACGAAGCGTCCTGCGCCGGAACGCTTTAACGGCAAAAACTGCTGGATGATGTCCGCAATGTTCGTCTGCGCCTTGAGTTCTCGGATGATTTCGTCGGAATAAAAAGCCATCGGGCACAAACATAAAAAATGGCGTGACGCTTGTTCGGATCTTTATCGGGAATGCTTAGAACTGTGGACATTTAGTTAGGGACTAGGGAACAGGGATGAGGGATTAGTTTGCAGACGTTTAAGCTTTTGGAGACTAGTTTAGCGGAACACGGGACACGGAAAATTTGACATTGCATGTCTAGGCTTTTTGTTGCGAAGCAACCTGTTGGTCTGTCTGCCGACGGGCAGGCCTACCCGGCCAGGGGTGTGTCTGAGCTTAGTTAGGAGAACTTAGAGCTTAGAACCGTGGATGTCTAGGTTTAGGGATCAGGGATTAGGAAATCTGAAGCGAACAGATTTCTCTCAACTATTAACTATCAACTAAAATCTCAGTTCTAAGTTCTGATTT
>JBNMGX010000524.1:0-1109 GCA_050872465.1 Hallerella sp. | reverse complement strand
CGAGAAGACCGTGCTGTCTTACGCCGCTCTCCTACACCTTGCCGCGGGCATCATCGCCCTGAAGAAAGCTAAAGCTATTTAGGGATAGGTTCTTAGTGAATAGTTAATAGTTGATAGAAATCAGGAGTCAGGAAGAGGGATGCGGTGAGCGGGGCGAGGGTCTGCTGAGCGAACTTTTTCTTTTTGCCAAAAGGCTTTTGCTGCATAGCGACCCTTTTCTGCTTGGCGGCGGGAATGCGCCAGTCTGCCGACAGGTAGGCCTACCTTGCAACCACCCCCATGGCCACGCCAAGTTTGAACTTGGCTATAGCTAACTTGTCATTATCGGGCATGGACCCGACAATCCCTTATCTGAAAGGAGATTTCCATGTCGGAGCATGGGAATGACATTGTTCCGTGTATCATCTCCAAAAATCTAGATGTCCGCGATTCTGCCCACTGACCACTGCCCACTAAGCTTAAACGTCCTCGGACTATTCCCTAATCCCTAAACTTAAACGTCCGCAGTTCCCTATGAAAGACAGGCGAAAAGTTTTTACGTGGAAAGGATCTGTCGCAACTTGTCTGCCGCAACTTCCAGGTTGTCGTTCACGATTGTGTATTCGTATTTTCCGTGTTCTTCGGCAAAACGGATTTCCTTTCTGGCGTTTTCGAGCCGAAGTTCGATGACCTCTTCGGAATCGGTTGCGCGGTGTCGCAGGCGTTCTTCGAGAATTTCGAGAGACGGCGGAAGAATCAGGATGCCGACCGCTTCCGGGTAAACCTTATCGAAATTGACCTTCCCGAAGACATCTAGATCGAAAAGGACCCGCTTTCCCTCGGCGAGCATCTTTTCCACGAAGCTTTTTGGCGTGCCGTAATAGTTTCCGTGGACCTCGTTCCATTCCACCATTTCGCCGTTTGAAATCATCCGCTGAAATTCTTCCCGGGTTTTGAAAAAGTAGTGAACACCGTCGATTTCGCCTTCGCGCGGGGAACGCGTCGTCGCGGAGATGGAATAGACCATGTCGGGAAATTCCCGGATGACCATGTCCTTGAGGGTTGTCTTTCCGGCTCCCGAAGGAGCGCTCATGACAAAGAGGCTGTGCTTCATTTCTTATCCTCGATAT
>JBNMGX010000523.1:0-1110 GCA_050872465.1 Hallerella sp. | reverse complement strand
ATTCTTCGGTGGGAAACCGCGTCTATATGGCGTCGCAGTCGGGGCTCGGCGGGACGACCGTGGTCGAGGACGACGTGGAACTCGCCGGCGGGGCGCAGGTCGCAGGACATCTCTCGATCGGTCGCGGAGCCGTTATCGCGGCAAAGGCCGGGGTGACGAAGAGCGTTCCCGCGGGAGCTTTTTACGGAGGTTTTCCTGCGGAACCGATGGATCGCTGGCGGCGGGGGATCGTCGCCGTGCGCAGGCTTTCGGAAGGGAAACACTAGTTAAATTTTGCCTTTTTTCGTACAAAAAAGAGGAACGCTTAGGTTTTAAGGTTCCTCTTCGGATTGAATTTTTTTGTCGCTTTTTGGATGCCCTCGTTAAAGTTTATCCGGACCGCAAAGAAGATTCCTCCAACCCCACGGCTCAATCCGTTCTAAAATTACCTAATTCCGATACAAAAAATGCAGCTTCGTTTCTTTTTGCTTGGAAAACGTATTCCAAAAGAATACGACAGAAGTTGGGCGAAATTCACCCGACGCTGTGTTCGAGCTTGAGCGTGAGGAGCTGTTTCGCTTCGGCGGCAAATTCGCCGGGAAGTTCCTTGAAAACGTCCTTGCAGAAACCGCCCACGAGAGCCTGGATGGCGTCTTCCCGCCGGATGCCCCTGCTTTCGAAGTAGAACAGCTGGTTTTCGCTGATTCGGCTGGTCGAGGCTTCGTGTTCCGTAGAAGATGTCGGGTTCGCAACGCGGATGTAAGGGAACGTGTGGGCGGAACTTTTCGCTCCGACGAGCATGTTGTCGCATTCCGTGTAGTTTCTCGAACCGGAAGCCCCCTTGTGGATATCGACTAATCCGCGGTAGGAATTGGAACTTTCGTCCGCGCTGATGCCCTTGCTGATGATCGTGCTCTTCGTGTTCTTTCCGATGTGGATCATCTTCGTTCCGGTATCGGCCTGCTGGTAGTTGTTGGTCACGGCGACTGAATAGAATTCAGATGAGGAGTAGTCTCCCTTGAGAATGGTGCTCGGATACTTCCATGTAATGGCGGATCCGGTCTCGACCTGAGTCCATGACAGATGTGCGCCTTCCATACATATTCCCCTCTTGGTCACGAGGTTAAGGAT
>JBNMGX010000522.1:0-1112 GCA_050872465.1 Hallerella sp. | reverse complement strand
GCTACGAAGAATCCAAAAGCAACTTTATCCGCATCAACCAGGAATACTTCCGCGCCGTCTATTTTTCGATGGCCCCGCTCCTCTGCATCCCGCTTTACCAGCAAATCCGGACTCGCAAGGAAATCTACGGGGACATTCTCCAAAAGTCCTCTTTCTGGGAATGGGAATCCATCGCGAACTTTTACGGCGTAGAAGAATTCAAGCACCCGAAATGCGTGACAGACTGCATTCTCAAGACCGCAGCCAAGGCTTCGGACAAGGACGGAAAATCGACGATCGAAGTGACGGCCCACGGCTATTCGGGCAAGCAGCGACTCGATTACGTTCCGGTTCTTGGCGGAGACGGCAGAAGACACAACGTCCCCGTGCAATGGATCGAATATGACCCGGTTTCAAAGACCCGGAAAATTTCCATCCGCGAAAAGGCGGACAATTCCAACAACATCCAGCAAGAAAAAAACTCCCGCTGTGACGCAGGAGAAATTTTCAGACGCGGAATTTTCGCAAAGATCTAGGGCGAGTTTTGTAAAGTTCTCAGCGAAGAACGATCTTTCGAGCACCCAGAGAGCCGACCTTTACCATGTAGATTCCCGGATTCATCCTTTCGAGCGAGACTTCGGCGCTTTTCTCTAGGAACGATTCCCGGAAAAGTTCCCGACCGTCAAGCCCAAAGACTTTCACGCCGCCGAGCGAACTTTTCGCCGAGATTCGAAGCGTCCGGTTCGAAAGCGAAACCGCAAATTTCGGGCTTTCCCTCCGCACGAAAAGCTTCGTAGCCGTCTCCCCGGAAGCTTCGTCATAGCGGGCGGCAAGCGCCATCAGATACCACGTCGAATGCGGAAGCCACTGTTCGATCCAGCGCCAGTTCTGCCAAGAATCGTAAAAGCCCGCCCCGGCGACATCGTTCCAGATAATTCCCGAACCGTCCGAGTTCTTTCCAGTGATGCCGTTCGCAATGCCGCCTTTGAGCATTCCCTTGCCGAGCGTTCCCTTGTAGGCCGGCGGATTGTTCTTGCCGACGCCTTCCATGAAACTGATGCCGTAAGGATTCTTCCCGAGGATCCAATCGAGCTGGTCCGCCGCATAGCCAAACGCCGAGAGCGAATCCGAAT
>JBNMGX010000521.1:0-1123 GCA_050872465.1 Hallerella sp. | reverse complement strand
CTCTGGTTTCCTTTTCAAATCCCGGATTTCTTCCGGGATTTTCTACATTTATCGCACCAATTAGAGGTATTTTATGTCCGAAGAACTGATTCTCAAATTCAACTCTCCCACGCCGCTCCGCTATGGCGAAAATTCCCACCAGAGCGCGGTCTTTTACAAGGAACCGGGCTTTGACGAGGCGAGCCTTGCGACAGCGAAGCAACTTCACGGCAAGGAGCTTTCGTATAACAATATCGTGGATGCGGATGCCGCTTTGGAAATCATCCGCGAGTTCTCGGACGTTCCGGCGATTGTCATCATCAAGCACATGAATCCTTGCGGCATGGCGACCGGCGAGACTCTTGACGAGGCTTTCGCGGCGGCATGGGCCGGCGATCCGGTGTCGGCTTTCGGTTCGGTAATCGCTTCGAGCAAACGGGTCGATTTGAAGACGGCAGAGCTTCTGAAGGGACGCTTTGTCGAAATTCTGCTTGCTCCTTCCTTTGACGACGACGCTCTGGAATTTTTGAAGAACAAGAGCAAGGACATCCGGCTTCTCGAAGTCGGGAAGATTGAAAAGCCGAAGGCGCGCAAGGTCTATAAGCACATCATAGGCGGAATGCTCGTGCAGGACCGCGACGTGGATCTGTTTGAAAAATTTGAAACGGTGACGCAGGCGAAGTTCCCGGACAACAAGCTCGCCCTAGCGAAGTTTACATGGATTATCACCAAATACACGAAGTCGAACGCCATCGTGATGGGCTACGAATACAAGCCGGGACAGTTCCAGGTCATCGGGCTTGGGCCGGGACAGCCGAATCGCATCGATTCAAACAAGCGCCTTTGCCAACCGCGTGTCCGCGACAACGTCAAGATGATGGTCGAGGACCCGGCAAACGAATACATGAAGCTTGCCGAGGGCGAGACGCTCGAAGAGAAGATTCGCCAGGTCTTTGGCGAGGTCGTTATGGGGTCCGATGCGTTCTTCCCCTTCCCGGACAACGTGGAAGCTGCCCATGAAGTGGGCGTTCGCTATATCGTCCAGCCGGGTGGTTCCAAGAAGGACGACCTTTCCATCGAAGCCGCCGACAAGTTCGGCATCGCAATGGTCTTCACCGGCATGCGCCATTTCCGCCACTAAGGT
>JBNMGX010000520.1:0-1127 GCA_050872465.1 Hallerella sp. | reverse complement strand
TCTCTATATGCTTTTGATGGCGCTTGTCGCCTGTACGGTTGTGATGGCGGTGCAGACGGTCGGGCTGATTCTCGTTATCGCGCTGCTCACGATTCCCGCTTACGTCGCAGAGAGCCATTCAAAAAATTTAAAGCAGATGATGGTGCTTTCCTGCCTGCTTTCGGCGGCGCTTTCCGTCTCGGGGCTTCTCGTCGCCTATGTCCTGAATTTTACGGTTGGGCCGGTCATCATCCTTTTCGGCGTGTTGCTCTATGCGTTGAATTGGGCGTTTTTGAAATTCCGAAATTCAAGGTAGGCGGACGCCTGCCCATTTTCTATTTTACCCCTATGAAAAAAATTTTGCCTCTGCTGTTTTTTTTCTCGACTTTTACGTTAGCCGCGACGCATTCTCTTTTTGAAAATCCCGACATCACGACGGAGTATTCCGAGCTTCTCCGGGAGAAAAATGCGCGGAACGATTCGCTCTTGCCCGCACTGGACGGCGACAAGGCCTTTGCCGAGCTGCTCCGCCAAAATCCGAATTTCTGGAGCCTGGAACGTCTGGACAGGGAAGGTGAAATGCTCACGAAGCTCAAGGCGAAAATCGTCTATATCGACGGAATCCGCGAGGAAGCTTATTGCAGGCTCGACAAGGATGCTTCGGCGGCGGGAGAATGGCACCTGGAAATCGGAGTCGATTTTGTGAGCGCGGCGTCGAATACGGTCGGAATCCACGTGCAGCAATGTCTGAACATGGTCCGCGACGAGCTCGGCTATCTTGTAAAAAAAGGCGACAAGGTGATTGCGGTTCCTCCCAAAAAGGTCATCGAAAAAATCAAGGATGTCGAAATCCCGTCGGCGATCGACGTGGACTTGCAGCAAAAGCTTTTGCAGGCACACGAAGAGGTGAATCTGACGGGAAACTGCCCCAAGGGAATCGAAAGCTACCTGATTTTGCGCGACGTCTGGAACCAGGTCAAGGATGAAAAGATGGACATCGTTTCAATTAACGACAAGTTAAATGCGAAGGTCAATGGCGGGCACAGCATCAAGACCTGCGCTTTCAGCACGGAGTGGAACAAGCGCTACCAGGGACGGGCGTCGTTTGAATGCGACATCGATGAGGAAACCTGCGACTATGAAGATTC
>JBNMGX010000519.1:0-1135 GCA_050872465.1 Hallerella sp. | reverse complement strand
TACCTATTCTTCTTTGAATTTTAACGTCTTTCATCATCATCCCATACTTCCATATAATTAGCAGCGATATGATGCCACGTATATGCACACTCAATTCTTTTCTTTGCTTTTTTATTTAAAGCTTCAATTTCTTCATTTTTTAATCTATCACAGCATTCAATCACACGCGCCAAATTTCCTTGTTCCTTATTCCAATAAACGGCGCTGTTTTCCGCTACTTCCCGATTAAATCCAACGTCGAAAAGCAGGTTTAAATCCGTACTTGCAAGAGCTTCCAACAAACTTGGGTTGGTTCCTCCTACTTCATGTCCATGCAAATAGCCGTACGCGTTTTCCCGTATTTTCTTCAGCAATTCCTGATCATAGACGGTTCCGACAAATTTAATTCGAGCGTCGTTTACAAAATGCAATTTATTTTCCAACTCTTTTAAAAATTTGTTATTCACATTTGTAATAATAGCAAGACTCTTTTTAGTATGGCAAGCCAGAAATTCGCGAATCATCGTTTCATAATTATTTTCTGGAACAAAACGCCCGACGATCAAATAATACTCTTTCGGTTTCAGCAGATTGCCGTGAAGCCAAGTCAAAAACTTATCATCGTCATCCGCAAGCTTGCTTCGCTGCACTTCGGCGCCATAAGCGATAAAGGTCGTCTTGGGCTTGAATCGGGAATATGTAGAATGAATATACGTTTCAATATTCTTGCTGTCGCAGATTAAAAGGTCCGCATGTTTTATCATCATGCTTTCGGAAATTTTCCAATATTTGCGAACCGGTAAAGGCCATTTGCTGCGCAGCCATTCGTGTCCATCGGGATTCACATAAAAGACGCCGCCGAGTCGATGTATTTGTTTTTGAAATTTACGGGCAAAAGGACCGATTCGGCAAGCTAGGCAATAAACAATAGGATGTTGGATTTTATTCTCTTTTATATAGCGAATACATTTTTTGATTGCTTTTACATCATACAGAATCGCAGACGCACCTCCAATATCAGGGACTTTTACCTTGAAACAATGTGCGTTGTGATACTCGAATTCGCCGTCTTCGTTGGATTTACCAGCGACATGTTATTTAAAATGATCGTTATCTTGATGGTATTCAGTAAGCTTATCGACAAAGGTTTCATATC
>JBNMGX010000518.1:0-1159 GCA_050872465.1 Hallerella sp. | reverse complement strand
GTGGATTCCCCCATAGACGCTTTCCCGATAATCCTCCCACCCGGGCATCCGGCTATCCCACAGGAACGAGCCTTCGACGCCCGCCACCAGCTGCACGCCAAAGAAAAGGTTCGCGCCCAGAACCGAAAACGGGCGACGTTCCAAAAGTACGAATCGCTCTTCGATATTCCAGATCGCTTCGTGCCGACCGTGAACGCTCGAATCGGGCGAAAAGCCGCGCAGCGTATTCGCGCCTCCCTGGTGCAGACGGTCAAAGAACATCTGCGTTCCGGGTCGAAACCTCACAAGCGAAGAAGCTCCCGTGATCCAGCGTCCCCGGAAAAAATAGAGCCTGTTGTCCCAAAGGTATTCCACGAAATTTTCGACGCTCGAATCGAAGACACCGTAACGCGTCACGCGGAATTCCTCGAAAGCGCCGCGCCGCGGGTCCGTCTTCGAATCGCGATTTTCGAGGAGCGCGCCCACGCCCAAATCCGGCACGGAACCGAACTTTTCGACATAGCGGTAAGAAGGCGCCCAGACGAGATAGACGTTCCGCCAAAGCTTCGCGTCGAGTTCCAGGTGGACGAACCAGGAGCGATCATCAAACCCGCGCAAGTCGTCCCATGAATCCGTCCGCAAGAATTCGAAATTCCAGGAAACCGGCAAGTTTCCCAGCCACGGCGAACTCGCATAAATCGCAAACTCCTTCGAATCAAAAAGCGGATCGATCGAAGTGCGGTATTGCGCCTCGATACGGATATCCTCGCCCAGGACATTCAGATGGGCAAGCGCCACGCCGAGCATCCAGCCGTCCTGGTCGGTCTTCTTCCCTGCGGGCGAAGGAATCCAGTGCAAGAGTTCCGTGAAGCGGTATTCCAAATCCAAGCCGTCGGCGGTCTCCGAGCAGACAAGGGAAACGTCCGAAAAGATGTCGAGGCTTTCCAGTCGGGACTTTTCGGCGAGGAACTCGCTCCCGGAAAACTTCGCCCCCGGCGCATGAAAAAGTTCCCGCTCCACGACCCGCGGATCGGTATCGGCAAGCCCCGTAAAGCGGATGTTTGCCACACGCCTTCCATCTGCGCAGTTCGTCACGGAAGGCGCGGCGGAAAACACTTCCGCAGCAAAGGCGAAAATCCAGAAAGCGGTCAGCAAGCGAACAGAACGCATTGTTCCAAGG
>JBNMGX010000517.1:0-1162 GCA_050872465.1 Hallerella sp. | reverse complement strand
TTTCTACGGTTTCCGGTAATTCACCACGACAATATGCGTGGCCGAAGATTTAAACCGATTGCGAATATTCACGCTATAGCTTTTGGAATACTCATCAACAATAAATTTCCCATACAACTCGGTCGTCAATTTTGTTCGCCCGATAATCATCATCGCCGGGCAGGAAAGATTTCGAAAATCCAGGGCTAGCTGTCGATGGCAATTTTCATCAAAGCCGTCCCTATATTCTTCATTGCCATAATCGGAAAAAACACAGTCGTATGGCGGATCCAGAAAAATGAAGTCGTCTTTTTCCGCCAAGTCAAAAATTTTCCGATAATCTTCGTTATATATCACAGCACGTTGCAAAAGAGCGCAGTGCCGCTGTGTGAGCTTCTGCGTATTCAAGTTAGGATATCGCCCAAAAGGAACATTGAATTCTCCTTTGGCATTATAGCGAATCATACCGGAATAAGCGGTCTTGTTGATATAATAATATAAAGCGGCATCGCTGTATTTCTTCGAGGCGAGATCATTGAACATATCGCGCAAGGCGTAATACATTTCTTCGTTCTTGTCTGCGACACGGCAAGCCGGATTTTCCTTTTTCAAGGCATCGAAATCACGACGATTCGACTGATAAATACGCTCTATTTCGTCAAGTTCCTCCCGGACTTTTTGATAATCCGTTTGCACGCCCCGATAAAAGCCGATAAGTTTTTGATTTACATCATTTATGATGGAAGCCTTCGGTTCCAAAAAGAAAAACAACGCGCCACCGCCAAAAAACGGCTCGACATATCGCCCGGAAAACTTGGGAAGGTAAGGCAAGAAAAAACGAATTTCCCTAGACTTGCCTCCACGATATTTGAGAATCGGATCCATACCTTATAAGATACAAATATTCTTGCTTCACTTTCCGGACCTGTGTATTGCTGTCATCCCTAAAGCGTGGTCAGAGCTTAGTGAGTAGTTGATAGTAGAAAGGAATCAGGAAACAGAAGTCAGGAATCAGTGGATGGTGGGACGTGAGACACGGTTAGCAGGATGAATATTTTTCAACGAACGTTCCCTTTCATCGTTCAAATAAGCCAAAAAGTCCATGGTAGAATTCCCCACATCTCCTCGGTATATACGGCGACCTGTTTCCTCGCCATTTTGCGTCGTAGGTAACCCAGTCGCC
>JBNMGX010000516.1:0-1177 GCA_050872465.1 Hallerella sp. | reverse complement strand
GTATTTAACGGTACCGTTTCCCAAAAAGAATTTTCCGCATTTTGGGAACGAATCCTGGGCCGAAAATTTTAAAATGAAAAACGGACCCGGCAAACGAGTCCGCCCCGTTAGATTACATACAAATTAACGTGCAAGGAATTTCATGTAGGGAAGATTCTTCGCAAGTTCCGTAACCTTGTCCGCATTGGAAAGGAGGACGCCGCGAGCGTGCCACGAACCGTCAAGAAACTGTCCGCGAGGACCGTCAGCAAGTTCGAGCGCAATCGTCTCGTCGCCCATTTTCAAAGTACGATCCTTCGTGCTGGTGACGATTTCTTCCGACGGGTGCGTTTCGATCCAGGCGAGAATCCTGTCGGCGACTTCGTGCGAAACACGGTAACAGGGAATGCCTATCGCAACGCAGTTTCCGAAGAAGATTTCGGAATAGCTTTCGGCGATGATCGCGCGAATACCCCAACGCTTGAGGGCCTGCGGGGCATGTTCGCGGCTCGATCCGCAACCGAAGTTCCTGTTGGAAACCAAGACGGAACCGCTTTTGTAAGCCGGGTCGCGGAACGGATGGACCTTTCCCTGGGCGGCGAGGCCGGCGATGTCGTCGGCAAACGCATGTTCGCCAAGGCCGTCGAACGTGACGCACTTGAGAAAACGCGCCGGGATGATACGGTCCGTGTCGATATCGTTTCCGCGCAGAGGGACTCCGGAACCTTTTACGATGTCAATCGGTGTAAGCATAATCGCTCCTTACTTGATATACTTGCGGACGTCGGTCACCTTGCCTTCAATTGCGGCTGCGGCGACCATGATCGGGCTCATGAGAATGGTACGACCGGTCGGACTTCCCTGGCGGCCCTTGAAATTGCGGTTGCTAGAGCTTGCGCTCACCTCGCGCCCCTTGAGCTTGTCGGGATTCATCGCGAGACAGAGGGAGCAGCCCGCTTCGCGCCATTCGGCGCCGGCTTCCTTGAAAATCTTGTCGAGTCCTAGCGCTTCCGCTTCGATCTTGATCTTCATCGAACCGGGAACGACCCACATCTTGACATTCGGAGCGACATGGTTCCCCTTCATGATTTCCGCTGCGGCGATCAGGTCCGGCAAGCGACCGTTCGTGCAGCTACCCACAAAGGCGACATCGATCGGCGTACCGAGCATCTTTCCGCCCTCTTCCCAACCCATATAT
>JBNMGX010000515.1:0-1197 GCA_050872465.1 Hallerella sp. | reverse complement strand
GTCCCAGCGTTTGCACGGAATCCATTTTTCGGTTCCGCGGGCCGCGCTTTTCAGCATGGCATGGTCGATGCCCGGTGTGTAACCCGAAAGATGGACCGCTTCGAGGCCATAGCAGTCCGCTGTGCGGAATAGAGAGCCTACATTGAATGCGCTCCGCAAGTTGTGGGCGAGAACCGCGTAGGGAAGCATCGGCAGAATCGCTTCGCTTCGGTCGCCCGGTTCGCTTTCGAGATAGACGTCCCGTTCAAAGCCTAGCCCCGCTTCGGTGCGGAAGTCCTTGTAGAGTTCGATCAGTTCTGCCTGGTTTTTCCCGTCGAGACGCTTTTCGGGAGGAAGTCGCAGCCATTCGGCATAATGCTCGTATTCGTTTCGGATTTGCGCCGTGTCGTTTCCGAGCCGCAAGATGAGAATCCGTAAAAGTTCGGCGAAGCGCTTCGCTTTTGTCTGCGGGGCGAGTGTTAAAAACTTGCGCTCGGAATACATAGAGAGCCTAATGGATTTTTGCCCCGTCCTCGACATCGCAGGTGACCGCCTTGCCGGAGACTTCGAGAACGCTTTCTCCGCAGATGACAGCCTTGTCCCGCGCTTCGAGCGAAATTTTTTCAAAATCCTTGAGCTTGAGAATCCGTCCGTCGGTTGAAGGCGTTATTCCGCGGAACGTGGCGCGGTCTCCGGGCTTTGAATCTTCCGGCGGCGTGAGAAGCTTGCAGACGTGTTCTTCTTTCGTGTCCCCGGCGAAGAGCATCCCGTTGCTCATGATGCCGCGGAGCGGAGCGGGCTTCAGGTTCGCAAACAGGAGAATTTTCCTGTCCTTGAGTTCTTCGGGCGTGTAGCTGCTTTTCAGCCCGGAACAGATCGTCCGCAATTCCGGTTCTCCGGCATCGACTTTCAGGACATAAAGCGATGTCGCGTCGGGATGGTCGCTCACTTCGAGAATTTTTGCCACGCGGATGTCCATTTCGGCGGGGACGGCTTCTGCCGTGAGAGGCTTGTTCTGCTTCGGCTTGGGAGCCGCTTCCGTTTTTTTTGTTTCTTCGACGATTCGCGGGAACAGCGCAGAGCCTTCACCGAATTTTTCTCCGCCCTGGAATTTTCCCCAGGCGAGATCGCGGACGCCTTCGAGCGACGTTCCGAGCATGGAGAGACCTTCCTTGCTCTTTTCCGGGATGACCGGAGAGAGGAAGCTGAGCGCAATAC
>JBNMGX010000514.1:0-1204 GCA_050872465.1 Hallerella sp. | reverse complement strand
GGTCTGGAGAGCGACAATCGCCGAATTTTTACGGTTGGCGATTTTTTCCGAAGCGATGTTTATATCAAGAATCGCCTTTTCCAAGGCTTCCGCTCCGTAACGACCCAAATTCATTTGTTCCAAATTTTTCCGCCGATCGGGCATCCGTACAGGCTCGCCGGAAAAAATCCGAAGCGCGTCCGCGACAAGAAAGCCGGCAAAATCCAAAACCGTCACCGCCTTGTCCGCCGCCGAAGAACCTCTCGGAAAATTCTTGTCCAGCTCAAAGAACAGATCCGAATAGTTTCCTTCGACGCTGTCCTTCAAGAAGTCGAAAGCGAGCGTTTCGTTTTCCGCGATATTTTCGTTGTAATAACACGCCATTCCCGGAGAACCCTGCGCCATGCCAAGCGCATCGGGAGAGACATCCTCGTCCGAAATCCGCCGGACGATTTCTTCGACTTCAACGGTAGAAATCGCAGACAAACGAAGCGAAAGACAGCGGCTGCGAATCGTTTGCAAAAGCTTTCCGCCATTCGACGCCGTGAGAATGAAGTAGGTATTTGTCGGAACCTCTTCAAGCGTTTTCAAAAGCGCATTGGCTGCGGCTTCGTTCATCCGGTCCGCTTCGGCGATGATGACCGTCCGCACCCCGACACTCGCCTTCGAGAACTGGGAAGTCATGCTCCGAATCTGTTCCACCGAGATTTGCGAAATTCCCGAAAAGACGGAAACCGAATAAGGATTTTCAAAAACCTTCGCGATATATTCCGCCTTGATTTCTTCGACGGTTTTCGCCTTGGACGTTCCCGATACATCCGCCGCGGATTTTGCGTTCGCTTCGGCGGTTTCGAGAGGAATCACCCAGCCCTGTACATTTCCCGGATCCATCGCGAGTTTGCAGCCTAGACACTTTCCGCAAGGAGCCTGTTCGCTGTCCGTACAGGAGAGCGTCTTCGCCAGCTCGATCGCAAGTCCCTTCTTGCCGATTCCGCGTTCGCCTTCGATCAGGACCGCTTGCGGGAAACGGTTTTCGACAAGCGCATTTTCGAGGAGCGTTCGCGCGCCTTGCTGGGACTTCGGACCTTCGAGAAAAAATTTCTTCATTTCTTTTTCAACCACTTCAAAGGATCGACCGTATCGGTTCCTTCACTCAACTGGAAATACAATTTAATTCCATTTAGGGAGGCTATATCACCGACCGTTCCGATATCCTCGCAATTTT
>JBNMGX010000513.1:0-1207 GCA_050872465.1 Hallerella sp. | reverse complement strand
ATGTAGAGCCTGACTTCGTCGCCCGGGTCGTAGATTTCGTCCGGGTCGGTCATCACGCGGAGCTTGAGGCTTTCGTTTGCGCCCTTGCCCGGAAGTTCCGCGATAAGTTCCCAGTAGTCGCCGCGGAAAATCCGTTCGAGAATCTTCGCAGGAAAAACGTTTTCCGAAAAATTTTCTTCGGGCGTGCAGACGTGGATATCTTCCATGCGGATGGCGATTCCACCGCAAGCCTTGCCGTCTCCGTCGAACGTCCAGGCCGGATCCTTTTCCAGGACTAACTCTCCGAAGTTCGTCCGGGCGAGTTTTTCTGTGATGCGCTCGCATTCGAGAATGTTCGCTTCGCCGATAAACGTCGCGACGAAACGGTTCACCGGATGTTCATAGACGTCTTCCGGATTTCCGTCCTGCACAATCTGCCCGTTAGACATGACGAGGATTCGGTCACTTACGGCTATCGCTTCGTCCTGGTCGTGCGTGACTAAAATAAATGTCGTATCGGTTTTCCGCTGGAGTTCGCGGAGTTCCACCTGCAATTTCTTGCGGAGGCTTGCATCGAGAGCGGAGAGCGGTTCATCGAGAAGGAGAATGTCCGGCTTGTTTACGAGTGCACGCGCAAGGGCGACCCGCTGCTTCTGTCCGCCGGAAAGCGTCGCCGGCATCTCTTTGGCGAGATCCGAGATGTTCACGATTTCCATCATCTCGTTTACGCGCCGCTCGATTTCCTCTTTCGGAATTTTTTGGCTCTTGAGCCCGAATGCGATGTTGCCGAAAATGTTCAGGTGCGGGAAAAGCGCATAATTCTGGAAAACCGTGTTGATGGGACGCTTCGAGGGAGACTTGTTCGATATAACCTTCCCGCTCAAGACAACTTCGCCCTTGTCCGCCTTTTCGAATCCGCCGATGATGCGGAGGAGGGTAGTCTTGCCGCAGCCCGAAGGCCCGAGTAAAGTGACGAATTCGCCATCGCGGATAAATACGTTTATTCCCTTGAGAACGGCCTTCTTGCCGAAGCTCTTGTAAACGTTGCGGATGTCGAGGTCAAAGTTCTCTCCGCTCGGGGGCAAAGGATCCATTTCACATCTCCATAAAATAAACGCTTTGATTCCGGCTGGCAAATTTAAAAAGTTTGCTCCGGATGTTTAGGTCTTTTGCGTAAAATTTATGTGCTAGAATGGAGTTGTCTGTGATTAGTGAATAGTTGCTAGTT
>JBNMGX010000512.1:0-1214 GCA_050872465.1 Hallerella sp. | reverse complement strand
GCCGAGCTTTGTCTTGGCTTCGAAGATCTGGCGGCGGAGTTCGTGGTTTTCCTCGGTCGCCTTGAACGCTTCTTCCTGGGTCTTCTTCAGTTCGTCTTCATCGACCTTTTGGGTGGCGGTGTTTTCGGTTCCGTCTTCGGAGTATTCTACTCCGTCGGTTGTATCGCTTGAACCCTGGCGAGATCCTGCGCAGGCGGCAAGCGAAAGGGCGCAAAGGGAAGCAAGGGCGAGTTTCCAGATTTGAGATAAAGACATTGTAGCTCCATGCAAAAGATGTTTCTTGAAATATATATAGAAAAAAGGGGAGTTTTGAATCGGGAAAGGTAAAAATTTTAGATTTTAGGGCATGAATCGCTATTCCCAGGTTTTTTTGGAGCCTTCCGGCGCATCGCCGGAAATTTACCGTTCGCGGAGAATGTCCTTGCTCGGCAAGCTGGAATCGATCGGAGTCTTTGCCGGAATCGAGCGGGACCCCGGTTCGGAAGAGGTTTTCGCTAGCACGTGGACGCGTTTTGTCCAGGATCCGGCCTTTCTTTTCTTGACGGGAGTAAACCAGGCGGGCTGCAAGCTTCTGCTCGACCCGTTTGCGGAAAACGCCCGGGAGCGGGAAGTTCTTTTCTTGCCGGCGAAGGATGCGAACAAGGAGTTTTGGACGGGCGCGAAGCTCGCCTATTCGGAAGAAGGCCTAGACGAAATGCGCCGCCTGACAGGCTTTGAAACGATCCTTCCCGAAAGCGAGTTTTGGAATTACCTTTCCCGGAAAGTCGAAGTCCGCCGCCCGGAATTTCTCGAAGCCTTTTATCTCGAATTCCTTTCCGAAGGAAAATTGCGGAGCGTCACCTGTGATCACAATGCGAATTTCGCTGCGGAACTCAAGTGCCGCTTTGAACCCGGGACGGAAATCCGGAGCCTTGCCGGAAAGCATTTTGCGCAGCGAGTTGTGCTGGATTCCTTGCGGATAAAGGACGTCCGTCGGGCGGAAAGCGTTTCAAAGGAAGCCTTTGTCGAGCTTCTCGGAAACTTGAAAAACATGAAGAGCGAACGTGACGCGGGCCTCTTTCTCGACTACCGGATGCAGGTCCGGAGCGACGGCGATCTTGCGTTTCCGACGATCGTGGCGAACGGGAAGAACGCCTGCTGCCTGCATTACGTGAAAAAGGACGAACCGCTCGAACCGGGAAAACTGCTCCTGCTCGATTTCGGCGTGCGGATAG
>JBNMGX010000511.1:0-1217 GCA_050872465.1 Hallerella sp. | reverse complement strand
TCCCTCAAACAACTGATTCCTGACAACTTACAGTTCGCTAAAACGTCAATTCCGAATTCCGCATTCCTGTCTCCTGATTCCTGGCTTCTGCTTTCTCTACTTCCAATTAATCCCTGATCACTAGCCTCTACCAACTAATTCCTAATTTCTGTCTTCTGATTTCTCGTAACTAATAACTAGCAACTATTCACTAAACTCTGACGCCCGCTTCCCTTCAACCACTGATTCCTGTCTCCTGATTTCTATCAACTCTCCACTAATAACTAACCACTAACCCCCGACACCTCTCGACTAAATTCTAAATTGCAAATCGATGGATGAACTAGATGGTGAACAGGAAGAACGTTCTGCGCGGCAGTTCCGGCGCGATGCCCGGGCGAGGCGCGTAAACACGATGGAAATGTGGAAGCGCGGAACCTTGGACGACCGTCCTGTCAGGGAACGCTGGAGCCGGGAATTCAAAAAGCCGAAGGTCAAGAAGATCAAGGACCCGTCCGAAAAGTTTGCCGCAGAAGATTCCGTGGAAGGACTTGTGCTCGGCGTTCATCGCAGAACGTGCGTCGTGCAAATTTCTCCGGGAACGATTGTCGATGCGACTTACCGGGCTGCGGTTGTCTGCGAACTCAAGGAATTTCCCGTCGTCGGGGATTCCGTTATCATTGCCCGGGCGAAGGATGCGGAAGAGACTGCGCCTTATTCGCTTTTAAAGGTTCTTCCGAGAAGGTCGGCGCTTGTGCGTCCGGGGCCGAAGGACAAATCGAGACGCGAACTCGTGCTTGCTGCAAATATCGACCAGGTTGTTGTCGTGTCGAGCGTGGCGGAGCCTCCCTTCAACTACGGCTTTGCGGACCGCTTTTTGCTTGCGGCGGATCTTTGTCATTTGCCGCTCGTCATGGTTCTGAACAAGACGGATCTCGCTCCGTCGATTCCGGAACGGGTCATGGATTTTGCGTCGCTTGTGGATAAATTAATCTGCGTCAGCTGTAAGTCCGGCGAAGGTCTCGAAGAACTCCGCGAAGTTCTCAAGGGCAAGGCTTCCGTGCTCTCAGGAAAAAGCGGGGTCGGAAAGTCGAGCCTTGTCAATGCGCTGGTTCCCGAAGCGGAGCTGGATGTCGGAAATGTTCGCGAACTCGACGGAAAGGGCAGACACACGACGACGTCTTCGAGCCTGTTTACGCTTCCGTTCGGCGGGAGGATTATCGACACGCCGGGTATTC
>JBNMGX010000510.1:0-1219 GCA_050872465.1 Hallerella sp. | reverse complement strand
GTCGTAAAGCGGAGCGACCGCCACAAACCAGGCATGGGTTTTTTCGCCCTTTTTCCATTCCGCCGAACCGGACTTTCCTCCGACCCGAATGCCCGGAATCGCAGCCCGGCGTCCTGTTCCGCCCGGATGGTTCACCACGGAATCCATTCCCGCGAGAAGAGCCTCATGCGTCACCTCGCTCATCTTGCCTTCAAAAATCTTTTCGGGAATATAACGCCCGACCACATTCCCGTCGGAATCCCGCAATTCCTTCATCAGGTGCGGGCGGAAAACACCTTTCCCCGTCGCAATCGATCCAGCCAAAACAGCTTCCTGGAGAGGCGTCACGAGCTGTCCTTGTCCAATCGCCAAATTCAAAATCAATCCGCGCGCCCACCGCCAACCGTTCCGCTTGTTTCGGGCATTGAACGATGCGGAATCCGGAAGCCAGCCGCCCTTTTCCCCGGGAATATCGATTCCCAGTTGATGTCCCAAGCCAAAGCGTTCCCCAAATTCGTTGATGCGTTCCATGCCGAGCATCAGCCCGAGCTGGTAAAAATACACGTCACACGAAAGGCGCAGTGCATTCACCAGGTCCAGGTTCCCATGCACGCCCCAGCACTTCTGGTAACGCGCCCCGAACGTAAATCCTCCCGTGCAAGACTTCGGAAAATGCGTGTAGCCCCGGACAAGTCCATGCTCAAGTCCTGCACCTGCCGTCACGAGTTTAAAAGGAGAAGCCGGCGGATACACACCCGAAATCGCCCGATTCATCAGCGGACGGGTCGAATCCAAAGCGACCTTCGCCCATCCCTTGTTGCGTTCCCTGCGCTTGAGCGAAAAGATGTTCGGGTCGAGGCGCGGCGAAGAAACCATCGCGAGAATTTCCCCGTTTCGCGGATCGATGGCGACAACAGCACCGCGAATCGAATCGGGCAGGGCCTCCTCGGCAGCCTTCTGGACATCCAGATCGATGGTCGTAATCATCCCATAGCCAGAAACCGCAGAAACATTGTGCATTCCCTCGATATGTCCGACTTCACGCCCATAAGCATCGACTTCGACAAATTTTAAACCGTCTTCCCCGCGAAACTCTTCGTCATACTGTTTTTCAAGACCTTTCTGTCCGATGCGGTCTCCCGGAGAATACTTGGAAAATTCGGGCTTTTCCAGCTGTTCGTCCGAAATTTCGCCGGTATATCCCAGCAAATGCGCAGCCAGCGTCCCATAAGGATAAGAG
>JBNMGX010000509.1:0-1223 GCA_050872465.1 Hallerella sp. | reverse complement strand
TCCCGGTCCTCTGTTTCGCTTGCGATTTCTCCGTCTCCGCCGCATTTCGGGCAGCGCGTCTTTACCGAATGCGGTGAAAAGTCCGAAGGTTCGAAAGCCCTTGTGGAAATATCGTGTTCGCTGCAGAGCGGAACCGTGCTGAAAATCTTTCGTTCCTTTCCGTCGTCGATAACGACTTTCGTCCCGGAAAACCGGAGAGCCGCGTCGATGGCTTCGGCGATTCGCGTTCGGATTCCTTCCCGCAGGATAATCCGGTCAAGTACGATGTAGAGTTCCTTTGGCTTTCGTTTTTGTTCTTCGGCGGTCAGGTCCCCGAGCGAGAGGCTCTTTCCGTCCGAAATGACGCGCGAATATCCCTGGGAGAGGAGCGTTCCGGAAAGCTCGTCGAGCGTAAGATCTTTTCTTTCGATTTTCGCGAGGAACTGGAGACGGCTTCCGGCGGGATATTCCGAAACTTGCCGGATGATTTCTTCGCGGGTAAAGCTTTGCATGGGCTTTCCGCAGACGGGACACGCGGGGTTTGAAAGCGCGGCCCACAGGATCCGCAGCGGAAGTTCACATTCGGAGAGGGAAAGCGGGCTTGCCTTCGGGGGGGCGTCTCCGCGCGAAGCGGAAATGGCGATGCTCGGGCGGAGGCCGTCGGCGCTGTCGAGCGGGATGCTTGTCTTTCCGCCTAGAACCTTGAGCGCGAACGGGCTGAGCGTTTCGAGGTAACGCCTGCGGCTTTCCCCGTGCAAAACGTCCATGACGAGCGTCGATTTTCCGCAGCCCGAAGGCCCGCACACGACGGTGATTTTTCCGACGGGAAATTCCGCGTCGATATTCTGCAGGTTTCGGAGATGCGCGCCGCGGATGGTTATCATAGGTAGCCTTCCGGCTGGACCCAGTTCCACTTCTTGATGCCGGACTTCGGCCACGAATAGATGGTCCACACGAGACAGTTTCCGTAGAGCATGATGGCCCAGAAGCCGAACGCAAACAGGAGCACGAGCGGGATAAAGGCGAGCGAACCGTAAAAGAGCGACATCCGGGTGACGAGGCTCTTCTGCAAAATGATGAGGATGACCAGGTAGCCGCAGGTGCAGACCCAGATGGCGACGCTTACGAGAAGCGACGGCCAGAAAAGCTTCTTGTAGGAATGGTGATGCTTCCGGTAGGGGAGAAGAAAGATGGTGAAGAAGATGAGCGCGATGAAGACGACGTTGATGGTGATGGTCCAGAAC
>JBNMGX010000508.1:0-1225 GCA_050872465.1 Hallerella sp. | reverse complement strand
GACCTGAGATTCCCCGGTCTGCGTCCGCCGCGGCGGACAAGCCGGGGAATGACAGCATAAAAGAATGCGGAATTGACATTATAACAAGCCGAGGAATGACAGTACGCGGAAACAGTTCGCTTAGAAACACCGCATCCCGTGTCCCGCTTAGCTCGTCCTAAAAGCTTAAACGTCCACGGTTCTGACCACTGGTCACTAAGCTTAGACGTCCGCAAACTAATCCCTATTCCCTCATCCCTAATCCCTAGACTTGGACGTCCGCTGTCCCAACTTCTAATTTCTATCTTTTCCCGCATGAAAAAAGTTGCGATTATCGGAGCCGGAATTACCGGTCTATCCGCGGCGTTCTATGCCAAGAAAAACGGCGATGAAGTCACCGTGTTTGAAAAGGAAAATCATGTCGGCGGCGTTATCCGGACATTCCAGAAAAACGGATTCACTTACGAAACCGGTCCCAGCACAAGCGTCGTCAGCCTGCCCGAAGTCGTCGAACTTTTCGAAGACCTGAACATTCGCCACCTCCTCGAAGAAGCGCCGAGCCTTTCCGGGAATCGCTTCATTCTCAAGAAGAACGCATTGCACGCCCTGCCTTCGGGACCCGTCAGCGGGCTTTTCACGCCGCTCTTTTCGCTCAGGGACAAATTCGGAATCCTGCTCGAACCGTTCAAGAAGCCAGGAACCGACCCGAACGAAACGCTCACTTCGCTTGTCCGGAGGCGCCTCGGCGAATCGTTCCTCGACTATGCGGTCGATCCTTTCGTGTCCGGAGTCTATGCCGGAAATCCCGACCAGATGATTCCCAAATACGCCCTGCCCAAACTTTACAATCTCGAACAGAACTACGGGAGCTTCATCCGCGGATCCATCCAGAAGATGAAAGAGCCGAAACCGGAACGCGCGAAGAAGGCGACGAAAAAGACCTTTTCCGTCAAAGGCGGTCTGGAAGTCCTCATCCGGCATCTCGAAGAAGCGATCGGAAAGGAAAACTTTGTACTGAACGCGCAGCCAGTCGTCGTCCCAGAAAACGGTTCCTACAGGATTCTTTCTGGCGATAAATCTTTCGGGCCTTTCGACACGGTAATCTATGCGGCTGGTTCGAGCCATGTATTCGAAGCCTTCCCGTTCGCCAGGGAAAATTTCCCGGACGCAGAAAAGGTCCTTTACGCCAAGGTGGCGGAACTCGCCATCGGGTTCAACAAGTGGGAAGGGATTCCGCTCGACGGCT
>JBNMGX010000507.1:0-1236 GCA_050872465.1 Hallerella sp. | reverse complement strand
TCCGTGAATACATTGTGAATCTAGTGCTTGCGACTCGCGACCCGGCGAGCATCAAGCGGTCCGAGCTTTCGGGTTTCATCTCGGTCGGAGCGTCTCCGCGCGCATCGATCGGGCTTGCCTCGGCGGCAAAGGCCCACGCCTTTATCGAAGAACGTGGCTATGTCACGCCCGAAGATGTCAAGGCCTGCGCTATGGAAGTTCTCCGCCACCGTATCGTGCTGAGCTACGAAGCGGAAGCCGAAGAAGTCTCCGCGGAAACAGTCGTGCAAAAAATCCTGGACTCGGTCGAAGTGCCTTAATATGCTCTCCAAGGATATTCTCAAAACGGTGAGCCACATCGAGCTTTCGGTGCGCGGCCCGCTCGATTCGATGATGGCCGGGGCTTACCACAGCTCGTTCAAGGGAAACGGCGTCGAGTTCAGCGAAGTCCGTGAATATGTCCCCGGCGATGACGTTCGGACGATTGACTGGAACGTGACCGCCCGCATGGGGACGCCTTACATCAAGAAGTTCGTCGAAGAACGCGAGCTGACGCTCATGCTCATGGTGGATGCGAGTTCGAGTTCGGAGTTCGGTTCGGGCAAGGAGATGAAGGGCGAAGTCATGGCGGCGATTACGGCGCTGCTTTCCTTTGCCGCTGTGCGAAACGGCGACAAGGTCGGTCTTCTGATTTTCACGGACCAGGTCGAACTTTTCATCCCGCCGGCGAAGGGTCGGAAGCATGTGCTGCGGCTCATCCGGGAAATCCTTTATTTTAAGCCTTCCCACCACGGGACAAACCTCGAAAGCGCTTTGGAATATGTGGGCGGTGTTCTGAACCGTCGCTCGATGATCGTCGTCCTTTCGGATTTTCAGGATTCGGGTTTTGAAAAGGCGTTCAAGATTCTCTGCAAACGGCATGATATGCTCGCCGTTTCGGTGACGGACCCGCGCGAATCGGAACTTCCCCCGGTGGGCCTTGTGGAACTGGAAGATCCGGAAACAGGCGAAACGATGCTCGTCGATACGGGCGATGCCGCCTTCCGCGAAGCGTTTGCCTACGAAGCGAAAAAGGCGCAGAAAGCGACGAAAAATTTATTTCAAAAAATGAATGTGGATTATGTGCAGTGTCAAGTCCGCGAAGAATTTCGCGATACGGTGGCGCCACTTGTCGAATATTTTAGAATGCTGCAAAGACGTCGGAGTTAAAATGAAAATGGTTGAATTTTTGCGACGCGGAAAGTTGCCGAGTTTGCT
>JBNMGX010000506.1:0-1239 GCA_050872465.1 Hallerella sp. | reverse complement strand
GGTCTGCCCAGCTTTTTGGAACTGGAAGGAAGCGCAGGAAGCGCCACCTTGCGAACATTCCACTGTTCGAAGATTTCTTCCTTCGGAACCCGGTTTTTGTCCTTGCAGAAACCTTTCTGGTAAAACTTTCCCGTCGAGGCGTTGTAGTCGCTGAGCGGAACCGTTTTCCAACCCTTATCGACATTGCAGTTTTTCTTGCAACGCTGCATTTCAGCCTTCCATTTCAATTTTCCCGAATAGGCGAGACCGTTACCGCATGTGATACGGTATTCCGCTTCGTTTTCACATGTAATGTAATAGTTCGGAATCGAAGAACCTCGAGCATTTGAAAACATAATGGTTTTCCTATCCGCATGGCGACGAATTTTCGTCACTTCGAAGGCTCCCGTCTTAAACTTACCGTCCTTGCCGATATCCGTACAATAGGTATTGAACGAATACGGCGCCTTGGGATTTTGGATGTTTTCTACCGGAACGGGCGACCCCGGATAAGTGATCGACTTTCCCATTCTGGAATCGCTATATGTGATATCCGCGGCAAAAAGGCTCACGGAAGATAATACGACAAAAGGCAAAGCTTTTCTGAAAAGCTCCATAGATTTTCTCCTGAAAAAAAATGAATCGATTGTTTTGAGAAATCTACGAAAGGACGCTATCCTTGAAGAAGTTGCCGCGTCCGGGCAAATGCGGAATTCAATATAAAAGAAAAAATCGCCCCCGTCAAGGGAACGATTCTATTCAAAGAAAAATATTCATCGATTAATCATTTTGTGAATGACAAATTTTGACAATCACTTGCCGGAGAGAACGCCGGGGCCCGAAAGTTTGCTGCGCCCGTTTCCCGAAGGAATCACTTCGATGTGGTTGGAGATTTCCTCCTTTAAACGATTCACATGCGAAATCACACCGACAAGCTTATCGCCGCTTTCCCCGAGACGATGCAACAGTTCTATCGCCTTTTGCAGCTTACGCTCGTCCAGCGAGCCGAATCCTTCGTCAAGGAAAAGCGTATCGATCCGTACGCGCTGGCTGGCAAGTGACGAAAGTCCGAGGGCAAGGGAGAGACTCACCAGGAAAGATTCACCGCCTGAAAGATTCGCGGCAAGCCTAGAGGCTCCGCATTCCGAATCATACAGCGAGATGTTCAATCCGGTCTTGTCCGTTTCGATTTTATAGCGAGGATCTAGACCGTGCAAATGACGGTTCGCCGCCAGAATCAATTTCCGAAGAGTCAACTGC
>JBNMGX010000505.1:0-1239 GCA_050872465.1 Hallerella sp. | reverse complement strand
CGCAGCGAACCGTGTTGATGCTCTCCCGTTTTTCGGAAGAAGAGGAAACGGCTCTGATGGACGCACTCAAAAAAAACGCTCCGCTTGCGGGGTCGCTTGCCCATCGTTTGGAACCAAAAGAAACGCTTGATTTTGTACAAAGTATCGGACTGAAAATGTTGCCGGGCCCTGGCGTGAAGTTCTCTGTCAAATGCTCGTGCGGGATGCGGGGAATGTGTTCCCATGCATATGCGGCTCTTTTCGCCGTCGGGAAAAAAATCGACAGAAATCCGTTTACCGTTTTTACTGTCCGCGGACTAGATATCGGATCGATTGCGGAAGAATGTACGCAGGCTTCCTGGGAAAGCGAGCTTTCCTTATCCAGAGAAAAGCGTTCCTTACCCGCTTTTACAGATAAATTCATTTTAAAAACGCTTGATGGTTCGGAGCGTTCTAGCGACACGGCTGAATTTGAACCGTTGAAAATTCCCGATGTCCGAAAGGCTGTTTTGAATGCCGTCGTTCCGAACGCAATCTTTAAGGATTCCTTTGTTCGCGAGTATCGGGAGATTCTCCTGGAAATTTTTTTCAAAAGCTTTGAACGCTACCCGGAAAAATCAGTCGATTTGGAAGAAGCGCGAACGGTCCGCTACATAGGAAAATCGCACTGGATGTTCGGAACGCTTCCTTTTGCATGGGCCTTGGATGCGGTCTCCGTAGAAAGCCCGACAGGAATGTCCAAGGCGGATGCTTCGGCGAGGCTATTAGATTTAGCGCGTAAAATTTCACTTGAAATTTTGAACAGCGGAGCAGTCTATCCGAAACTGTTCGCCATCGACGATCGGACGGCTCGATTTTTCTGGCTTCCGCTCTGCTCGATTCCCGAGGTGCAAAAAAATTTGGAGCTTTTGCAAGAGAGGATTCCTCCGAAATTCATCCGGTCGGAACTGGAATCTCCGAAACGCTTTGTGGAAAATTCCGCAGAGATGCTTGTCATTGCGATCCTTTCGACTTATCTGCAAAATGGCGTGGAAAAAAGCTTTCAGGACGATGCGCTTCATGCGATTTTTGGCGATGCGACTTTGGACTTTTCATCTGGGCGCGCTTCTTCGGACGTGCAGGAATTTGAAAAATGGCTTTCGGGATATGAAATATCGGAAGCTCCGTTTTTGCCGATTGTAAACGGTGCCGACGCCGGATTTGGAAAGATCGACATCGACCTGGACTTTGTGGATAAATTAACGGGAGAAGTTTATCCGT
>JBNMGX010000504.1:0-1254 GCA_050872465.1 Hallerella sp. | reverse complement strand
TGAAGAGAATCGGCTGCGCCTGCTGCAAGTGCGTGTAGCCGGGCATCCGCTTTCCGAAGTTTTTCTTGGCGACGGCGAGCACGGAAGCTTGGAGTTCGATGACCAGCTTTCGGATTTCTTCGGCGCGGTGGCGCATGTAAAGCTTGAAATCCGTGGAAACCTGGTCGTTGCGGCTTCTGCCTGTGTGGATTTTTTTCCCGAGGACCCCGATGCGTTCGGTGAGGACTCGCTCCACGGCCATGTGAACGTCTTCGTCCGTGGGAAGCCAAAGGCTTTTGCCGTTGTGGACATCTTCGAGAATGCCTAGAAGCCCCTTGCGGATTTTCGCATAGTCCGCCTTGCTCAGGACGCCCGATTCCACAAGCCCCTTGCCGTGTCCGAGTGAACCCTGGATATCTTCTTCCAAAAGCTCCTTGTCGAAATCGAGGCTAAAGCTAAGGTCTATCATGCTCTGGGCCATGCCGCAGTCGAAGCGACCGTCCCACATCATTTTTTTGCCAGTCTTTTTGGCCATGGAAAATCCTCGTTTTTGTACGCTGCAAAGATAAAAAATGACGGATCGGAAAATTGCCGCAACTACCGGTTCCAGCCGGAATGTCCGTCGCCATAGGAAACGGGACCGCTTTCGTCATCGCAGACGCTTGAGTTGTGTGCGCCGAGAAAACGCTTCATCTTTTTGAGCTGAAAGTAGGCGGCTACGTCATTGTCGGAAAGTATGCTTTTCTGCTTTTTGGAATCGTCTTTCATCGGTCGGAAAATCCTTGTGATGCGTCCCATTGGGGCTTCGTGCCATCGGCGGCGTTTTTGTACAAATTAACTTCTGCGGCAGGCATATAAACGATGTTTTCCGCAGGCTTGGTTTCCATGTCGGTGTTGTCGGTCCAGAGTTCACACTGGGTCATCACCGTCTGGACGGCGTCTTCCATTCCCTCGGGCGGATACTTGTGTTTTTTTAGCAGTTTTTTGATTGCCATGCGCATGTGGGCGCGGGCGCTCTCCTTCTTTTGCCAGTCGATGGTTTTATTCTTTCGTAAATTTTCCGTGAGTTCTTTGGTTATCGCGATAAGCTCGCTGTTTTCGTAGAAGTCCTTGATAGCCTGCGGACGCGTGAGCGCATCGTAAAACGCAAGTTCTTCTGCGGAAAGTCCGAGAGAGTCGCCTTCTTTTTGCGCTTCGGCCATGTCGCGGGCCATTTTCAAAAGTTCTTCGATGACTTCTCCGTTGGTGAGCATCCCGTTCAGGTCTCTGTTCATC
>JBNMGX010000503.1:0-1257 GCA_050872465.1 Hallerella sp. | reverse complement strand
CCTTCCTTCTCGAGGAATTCCATGACCTTGGCGGATTCGCCTAGACGCATCATGCCGTTATCGATGTGGAGCCCGAGGACGTTTTCGGGACCGAGGACGCGGTTCAAAAGGACGAACGCCACGGTGGAATCGACCCCGCCGGAGACTAACAGGAAGACCTTTCTGCCCTTGACCTGTTCCCGGATGCGCTCCGTGATGAGCGGCAGGTAGCTCTTCATGTCCCACGATTTTTTACAGCCGCAGTAGCGGACGAAATTTTCGAGGACCTTCATGCCGTATTGGCTGTGGGTGACTTCCGGGTGGAACTGGAAGCCGTAGATCTTTCGCTCCGGGCAGGAAACCGCCGCGACCTTGCAGTCGGAAGTGCTCGCGATGATGCGGTAGCCTTCGGGAAGTTCCGATACGCTGTCGCCATGGCTCATCCACATCGGGGATTCCGCGGGGACGCCCTCGAAGATCGGGTCGGACGGGTCCGAAATTTTCAGGTCCGCGATGCCGTATTCCTTGACCTTTCCCGGAAGGACTTTTCCGCCGAGTTCCGAGGCGAGAAGCTGGTGTCCGTAGCAGATGCCGAGTTTCGGGACGGGAATGTTCAGGATTTCGGGATTGTAGGCCGGAGCGTCGTCCGCATAGACGCTCGAAGGACCGCCGCTGTAGATGATTCCCTTGACGCCTTCGAGTTCCTCGACGCTTGCCGTGGGGGAGTGGATTTCGGTAAAGACCCCGAGACGGCGGACCCGGTTGGCTATCAGGTGCGCATATTGACCGCCGAAGTCGAGAACGGCGATGGTGTCGATTGCTTTCACTCTTCTTCTCCGAGTTTGCGGGCGAGTTCCGCGAGAGTCTGGACGCCGGTTCCCGTCGCGCCGTAGGCGGTATATTTCCAGGGGCGCGTCGTGTAGGCAGTGCCTGCGATGTCCCAGTGCGACCACTTGACTTCTTCTGGAACAAATTCGCGGAGGAAGAGGGCTGCGAGAATCGCGCCTGCGCTTTTTCCGACATTGGAAAGGTCTGCGTAATTGTCCTTGAGTTCGTCTGCGTATTCCTCGTCGAGAGGCATCGGCCAGAACTTTTCGCAGGAGGCCTGACCCGCTTCCATGACGGCCTTGGCAAAAACGTCATCGTTGGCAAAGAATCCGGTGATGGAGTTTCCTAGCGCGCGGACCATCGCTCCGGTAAGCGTCGCCACATCGACGATATGGGTCGCTCCGCTTTCGACCGCGGCGCAGATGCCGTCCGAGAGGACCAGGCGCCCTT
>JBNMGX010000502.1:0-1257 GCA_050872465.1 Hallerella sp. | reverse complement strand
GGAAGCCCCGCATCGCTTGCGTGCCAGAAGGGTCTCGATCTGGAATCGTCGCTGAAAAAATAACCGTCAAGGCTCAAGCGGGAAACCAGCCGCTTCGCCCGGTAACGCGCGTCTTCCAGGTAAGAAGTGGCCGCGGAATTGTAATACAGTTTCGATGCGTCATAAAGCTCACAAGCCGCGAGAAGAGCCGTGTAGTCGTCGATGATGTTTTCCTTCCCGTCGTCGCAATAGGCGCAAGTGTCTGCGGACTGTTTTGCCTGCAAATGGGCAAAAGCCCGCTCCGCACCGGTGAAATAGTCCTCCGACGAAAAGTCTCCGTGCGCCCCGAGAGTCGAAGCCCGCGCAAGAGCGGCAATCGCCATGCCGCCGCCTTCGCGGAACGCCGCCTGGTAATTCGCACTTTTCTCCCCGTCCTGTCCACTGAATGCGCAGAGAAGGCGATCGCCCGAGCCCCAGTTGTCAAAGACGGTCATGTAAAAGAATCCCGTCGAATCGAGCATCCGGACCAAAAAATCCGCTCCGTAAAGGGCTTCGTCACGGGCAAAAGTTTCCCCGGAAGCCGCTGCGACTTTCGAAGGGATCCGCTTCGCCGCAAAGGCGAGCGTCCACGTCGTAAGCGGAATCTGCTGCGGATTCAGGTAGTTCGCATAGGACAGGTGCGAAAGGTACTTGCTTACGTCGCCCGAAGCATCGTTCCAGCCTCCATGGACATCCCGGGTTTTTCCTCTACTGCCATACACCGAAACGGCAATGTCCAAATCCGTATTCCGGTCGTTCCTAAAGTAGGAAAGGACCGGTTCGAGCGTTCTTGCCGCCAGCGCATCGTCGAGAATTTCCAGGTTCTGCGAAACGGCAGAACCGTTTTCGGTAAAGGAAAGCGTATAGGTTCCGGCTTCCCGGACATCCGAAAAGTCTATCGGGTAGAAGACCTCGGTCAGTCTCCAATCGCTCGGTCGAGAGCCGTAATCAAAGATTCCCGAAGCGACTGCAGCACCTCCGCTTTTCGGAACAATTGTCCAGGAACTCCCGGTCAGAACATCGATCGATCCGACGACAAGACTCTTGGGAAATTCCGCATCGTAGCCGGCGTGGTTGTAGTAAACGGACGCCGCAGACGCAAGCGAAACCGTCAAAAAGGAAAAGGCAAACGCTAATTTTCTCATAACGTAAATATACTTCATTTCGGGAGTTTTTCAAAAAGCGCAATCCACCAGTGGCTATTTTCGCTTGAAAATTTCAAAGCATCCAAAAGATGTC
>JBNMGX010000501.1:0-1272 GCA_050872465.1 Hallerella sp. | reverse complement strand
TTCAAAGAAGGCTTCGCTCGAATTATAGACCAGGCGGCTTGCTCCCGAACCGAAAAAAACGTCGGATTCGGAAACGGTTTTCAGAAACTCGTCGCGGAGATTCCGGCTGGTTGCGATTCCCAGGTAGTCGTTGCTCGCGAGGTTCAGAAGCGTCCCGGATTCGAAGCGAACGTATTTTTCAAAGGATGACGTCCGCTTGAATTCCCGGTAGGTTCCCGCTTCCTTGGCTTTTGCCAGGTCGAACATCTTAGACCAGCTTCTGCCCGAAGATTTCGTGGAAGGGAAGTCCCCACTTGCCGATTTCCGCCATGAACGGATCGGGGTCGAACTGTTCCATGTTGAAGACGCCAGCGCCTTTCCATTTGCCGGTGAGGATCATCGCACCGCCGAGCATCACGGGAACGCCTGTCGTGTAGCTGACGGCTTGCGCCTTGACTTCCTGGAAGCATTTCGCATGGTCGCAGACATTGTAGATAAAGTAAGTTTGCGGCTTGCCGTCTTTCGTCCCGGTGAGCTGGCATCCGATGCATGTCTTGCCCGTGTAGTTTTCGCCGAGGGTTCCCGGTTCGGGCAGGAGCGCCTTGAGAAATTCGAGCGGGATAATTTTCTGTCCCTTGAAATCGACCGGATCGATGCGCGTCATCCCCACGTCTTCGAGAACGCGCAGATGCGTCAGGTATTCTTTGCCGAATGTCATCCAGAAGCGGGCTTCCTTGATTTCGGGAATGAACTTGACGAGCGATTCGAGTTCCTCGTGCCAGAGGAGATAGCTTTCACGCGGCCCGACTTGCGGATAGTCGATCGGCTTGTGTTCGGACATCGGCGGGATTTCGTAGAACTTTCCGCCTTTGTAGAACTTGCCCTTCTGGGTGATTTCGCGGATGTTGATTTCCGGGTTGAAGTTCGTGGCGAACGCCTGGCCGTGATTTCCCGCGTTGCAATCGACGATGTCGAGCGTGTCTATTTTGTCGAAGTAGTGCTTCTTGCCGTATGCGGTATAGACGTTGGAAACACCCGGGTCAAATCCCGAACCGAGCAACGCCATGATGCCCGCTTTCTTGAAACGGTCGTGGTAGGCCCACTGCCAGGAATATTCGAAATGAGCCTTGTCCTTCGGCTCGTAGTTCGCCGCGTCGATGTAGTCCAGAATGCCTTCGTTGTATTCCTGGGTGAACGTCCCCGCGTTGGCCTCTGTCAGCGCCTTGTATGCGTCCTGCATCCGGTCAAGCGCCGAAAGCACCCCCGCCGCCTTGGTGTCCCGCTGCCGCACGG
>JBNMGX010000500.1:0-1279 GCA_050872465.1 Hallerella sp. | reverse complement strand
GGTGCAGACCGATATCCGAGCGATGTACCAGCCTCCTGAAAGTTTGTGGAATTCGGAACTGAAAATCCAGCGTTGGATAAACTCGGGAATTTCTCCGGCTTACTTTATCGTGAGCGGAAATTCCGAAGAGGAACTTTTAGAACGGGAAGAGGCTTTGTCAGAAAAATTGCGCTTGGCGGAAAAGGATTCGCTTTTGAAATCCCACCTTTCGATTTCTGAATTTTTCCCGTCCGACAAAAGGCGTTCCCAAATGGACTCCGCGTTACATCGAATTTTGCCGATTCGCTACCCGGAACTTTGCCGGGCCTTAAAAATCAAGCCGAAGAAGAATTGGGGAAATTTCGCTTCGACGAAGGATTCCGCGTTGCCCGAACAGTTGGAAAGGATGCGCGATATGCTTTTGCTCGGGAATATAGATGGAAAATTTTATAGCGTGGTCATGCCGCTGCATCTCCAGAAAAAATTCGATGTTCATGCGTGTGAAGATTCGGAAAACGGAATTTATGCGGTAAATAAAATGCAGACAGTCAATGCTGCCTTGACGGAACTTTCCTGGACTGCCTTGTCGCTTGTCGCCTTTGCCTATTTTGCCGTTTTCTTTATCCTTTCGTTTGTCTATACCTGGATGGATTCTCTGCGGGTTGTTCGGGCGCCGATTCTCGCTTGCCTTTTGACGTTATCTGTTTTGGGCTATGCGCAGATTCCTGTAAATTTCTTTGTCATTGTCGGGTTGATTCTCACGCTTGGAATCGGAATCGATTACGCCTTGTTCTTTAAGGATTCGGAAGGCCATGCGGATTCCACCGCGCTTGCGGTGATGCTCTCTGCGCTCACGACGCTCGTTTCGTTCGGTACCTTGGCGTTCAGCCACTTTGCCCCGATTTCCGTTTTTGGCTTGACGGTTCTCTTGGGAATTTCGACTTGTTTCCTGCTCTCGCCTTGGACAAGGGATTAGGAATTTTTATATTGCCTTGCGGAGAACTGGATGAATTTTTTTAAATCCCGAAAACTGCTTTTTCTTGTTGGAGCGTTGCTCGCTGTGGGCTGTTCGTCGGAGCGAGCTTTTGTTGGAAGCTCGGCGCAAATTTTCTATTCCGATACGCGTTTCGTGTCGCTGATTTCTCCGCAGGAAAATTCTCTTTTTACGGAAGAAAACCAACATATTTCGGGAACGTTCGGAGACAGAAGCTTTTCGGCGGAGTCCTGGATGCGCTTGAACGATTCGGCAATCCACCTGATGCTTTTCGGAAGTCTCGGCAATACGCTTGCGGAATTAATT
>JBNMGX010000499.1:0-1300 GCA_050872465.1 Hallerella sp. | reverse complement strand
TCGGAGAACGCCGTGAAGATTCAGATCCATGTCGCCATAATCACCTATTGCCTCGTCGCGATTGTCCACCACGACATGAAATTGAACCGCTCCCTGTACGAAATTCTCCAAATTCTGGGAATTTCGCTGACCGACAAGACCCCACTTCAGGAACTTCTGACTGCAAAAGGGTCCGAAAAACAGGAAAATGCCGAGGAAAACACTCTCGACCTTTTCAACGACCTGTTTTTATGTTAAATTTTTAGTGGACACTAGTGATGACGCCCAGCAAATTCCGCGCGAACCCGCGTCCGGTGACGCTTCGGACTGTCATCCGGCCTTTCGACTGTTTTCTTGCCCAGACTGGAGGATTCAAAATGAAAGACGAAAACGGCAAAAATCCAAACGGCGAAATTAGGACTTACTTTGTGACGATTCCTGCGCACAAGTATCTTCACATCAGAAACTACGAGAGCATCGGCTACTGGGATTTTTGGCAGCGGCAGAACAAGATTCCCGGTCAGGACTGCCAGACGATTTGCGGACTTCTGGAAAGCATTCCGGGGAAGCTCGACGATGCGGGCGGAAGCGAGGCGGATTCGGGAAGCGGTCAGATTATGGCGTTCATCAACGAGCCGACGGGAAGAGCCTGCAGCTGGGGAATTCCCCTTGCGGAAAGCTATGGCGTGCGGCTCCCGGTGGACTGGAACGGCGAAGTGCCAAAGCAGATGCAGCTGATGGACGTGGCGGAAGGCGAATACATCGTGTTCGAGTACGGGCCGTTTGACTTTGAAACGGAGAACCAGAGCGTGGAGGCGGCGATGGAAGACGCGATGAAGAATTTTGACTTTCATGCGGCGGGCTACGAGCTTGACACCACGCAGGGACGAGTCTTCTACTTTTACCACGACTGCAAACGGTTTTGGAAATACGTTCGCCCGGTGAAGAGGGTGAATTAGCGAAAACGATCCGGGGAACGACAGGTTCACAGGGCAAAGCGTTTTTCACAACTCGAGCTTTTTGTTCCAAGCGAAAATGTTTTCTGAGCGAAGCCACGCCTAAGAAAAGTTGCGGAGAGCAAACATTTTTTTTACGAAATCTTTTTATGCAAACAAGAGGCTTTGGGCAAGCGAAACATTGGTTCAAACCGAGAAGCCGCCTGAAATCTCGCAATTCGTACAAAAGAGATACCCGCCGGCGAAGCCGGCGGTTCTTCATATGCGGGCCCTGCCCTAGGATGCCAGCTACGCGTCACGTCGCGCATTCGGCCTGTCATCTGCGAAAGGTCCTTACCGGCAGGCCCGTAAACGGGCTACATCTT
>JBNMGX010000498.1:0-1300 GCA_050872465.1 Hallerella sp. | reverse complement strand
GGAAAGGCGTTCCTTCGCAACGACTTCGTCGAGAACGCGCCGGCTCTGAATTAGCTGGATTTCCGCATCCGACGGAGACGCTCCGTCTAGAAGCGCCCCCATGTCGCCCAAGGCAATTCCGAGAGAGGAACCGTTCAGATCGACCTGCAGGAGGGCATCGCTCGTATAAGACGGGCGGATATAGTTCGAAACAAAGACCCCGCAAAGCGTCCCGACGACAACAAATCCAAGAAGAACCGGCCATTTGGCCAAAAGAATTCCGAGAAGTTCCAGAATGTCGATTTCGTCGTCATCCATCGGCTGAAGTTCAGCGGCATTTTGATTTCGCAAGTTTTTTGGCATACACAAAATAATAGAAAATTTTGAAACTATTCAGACAGCAATTTCACGGAAAAACAGGAAAGGCTCCCCGACAAATGGAGAGCCTTAGCCCGAAAGTTCCTTACTTTGTACAGAATCGACGAGCGACTACTTGTAAAGCGGGTGTTTCTTGCAAAGTGCGATGATTTCTTCGCGGATCGCCTTCAACGCGGCCTCGTCATTCCGGGACTGCACGGTGCGGTCGATGATCCGGGCGACTTCGCGGGAATCCTCTTCGTCAAAGCCGCGGGTCGTAATCGCCGGAGTTCCGAGGCGAAGTCCCGACGGGTCAAAAGGCTTTCTCGGATCGAACGGAATCGTGGAACGGCTCGTCGAAATGCCGACCTTTTCGAGTGCAATCTCGGCTTCCTTGCCAGAAACGCCCTTCGACGTCATATCGACAACCATCAGGTGGTTATCCGTTCCGTCGCCGATAATCTTGTAGCCTATCTTCATCAGCTCGTCTGCCATGGCTTGCGCATTCTTGATGACATTCTTCGCATAGACCTGGAATTCCGGCTTGAGCGCTTCGCCAAAGGCAACCGCCTTGCCCGCATTGATGTGGTCGTGCGGACCGCCCTGCATCCCCGGGAAGATTCCCTTGTCGATAGCCTTTGCAAACTTTTCCTTGCACATGATGATTGCGCCGCGCGGACCGCGGAGCGTCTTGTGCGTCGTTGTTGTCACGATGTCGAAGAACGGGACCGGGCTTTCGAGCTGCTTGCCCGCGATGAGACCTGCAATATGCGAAATGTCCGCCATGGTGATGGCTCCGACCTCGTCCGCAATCTCCTTGAAGCGCTTCCAGTCGAGGTTCCGGCTGTAGGCGGAGAAACCGGCAAGAATCATCTTCGGCTTTTCGCGCAAAGCGATTTCGCGGACCTTGTCCATATCGATGCGGCCCGTTTCCTTTTCGACTTCATACTGGACGAAGTTGTAG
>JBNMGX010000497.1:0-1306 GCA_050872465.1 Hallerella sp. | reverse complement strand
GGCAAGAAGGGTCAGCACATTGATCGAAAAGCCAAAGAGATAAAGCACAAAAAAGCTTCCGACAATCGAAACCGGGATGACGACCATCGGGATAAGCGTCGAGCGGGCTTCGCGCAAGAAGAGAAAAATCACGGCGACGACTAGCAGGAACGAAACGAAAATCGTCTCGATGACTTCCCGGATAGAAGAACGGATGTTCACCGAGGAATCCATGCCGCTGAGAATCTGGATATCCGACGGCAAGTCCCGGCGAATGTCCTCGATGCGCTTGTAAAATTCGTCCGCAATCGCCACGTGGTTCGTCCCGGGCTGCGCGATGAGAGCAATCGCTATCACGTTCTTCCCGTTCCGCTTGAATCCGGTGCGCGTATCCTTCGGCTCGTAATGGACAGTCGCTACGTCCGCAATCCGGATGAGGGAACCGTCCGACGCCACCTTGACAGGGACCGAATTGAAATCCGCCGGAGCCTCCAAACGCCCGAGCGTTCGAACGGAAAGATCCGTCGCCTGCCCTTCGATCTTTCCCGCGGGAAGCTCCTCGTTTTCCTTCGAAAGCGCCGCAGAAATTTCCGAAGCGGTCACGCCCAGAGCCTTCATGCGAAGCGGATCGAGCCAAAGCCTCACGACCGGAGTCTTTTCGCCCCAGAGGTTCACTTCCGAAACGCCGGGAATCGTCTGCAAGCGTTCCTTCACCTGGTTCGACGCGATTTCCGAAAGTTCCATCGCATCGCGCACGTCCGAAAGAAGGCTCGCGATGAGAATCGGGTCCGAATCCGAATCGGACTTGTACACGACAGGCGCATCCGCCGCATCGGGAAGCTTCCGCTGGACACGGGAGACGCGGTCGCGGATATCGTTTGCGGCGGCTTCCAGGTCGGTTCCCACTTCGAACTCGGCGCGGATCGTGGAGCTGCCGTCGGAGCTTGTCGATGTGAGGGACTTGATGCCCGATGCGCTGTTGATGGACGCTTCGAGGATTTCGGTAACTTCCGTTTCGACAACCGCGGCGTTCGCCCCCGAATAGCTCGTCCGCACCGTGATAATCGGCGAATCGACGTTCGGGTATTCGCGGATTCCCAGGTTCATCGCTCCAAAAGCCCCGATGAGTACAATGCCCAGAGCGAGGACCGTCATCAGCACCGGGCGGCGGATGGAAAGCGTCGAAAAACTCATTCGTGCGCCTCGTAACTCATGTTATTGTTGATTTCCTTTACCTCAACATTCATCCCGTTGCGCACGCTCATCAGACCGGACACGATCACCGTGTCCCCCGCCGAAAGCCCCCGGAGGATGTTGACCGTAATCG
>JBNMGX010000496.1:0-1318 GCA_050872465.1 Hallerella sp. | reverse complement strand
GGTTAGTGGTTAGAATTTAGAACTGAGAGCTTAGTGCTGAGTGCTTAGATTTGCAGACGTCTATGTTCTTGCATTTCGGGCACAGTCCACTAAACTTAGACGTCCGCAGACTAATCCCTAGAACCTAAACGTCCGCGGTTCTGATCACTGGTCACCAAGATTAAACGTCCGCGGACCATTCCTTCGTCCCGTGTTCCGCTAAACTCGTCCCGAAAACTTAAATGTGCGCAGTTCTAAGCTCTAAGATCTCTCAACTAAGCTCTGATTATCAGGCTTAGCTCGGCAAGCTCGCTAACCTGTCATTACCGGGCATGGACCCGGTAATCTCTTATCTGAAAGGAGATTCCCCGGTCAAGCCGGGGAATGACAGTGCGCGGAAACAGTTCGCTTGGAAATCCCGCATCCCGTGTCCCTCGTACCGCTTCCCGAAAAGCTTAGACGTCCACGGTTCTGATCACTGATCACTGAACACTGTCCACTGAACTTAGACGTCCGCAGACTATTCCCCACTCCCTCGTCCCTAATCCCTATGTCTGCGATTCGAAGCTCTCCCACTAAGCCGGTCATCTCGCAAAGGAAAACATCCAGGCAAAGACCCAGAAGACTGTCTGGACAAAGCGCATCTCGCGACAGCGAAACGGCAAAAGGAACGGAACGAGCGAAACGCCGACAACGGCAAGCGGCAGCGGGCGAAAATCCACCCCGCGATAGGAAAGGGAAAGCATCCCGAAAAAATCAATCCACAGCCAAAGAAATGTCGAAAGGACGCCAAAAAGGCGCGGGCGATTTTCCAGAAAGAGCGTCGAAAAGCAAAGGCCTAGAGCAAACATTTGAAACGGCAAAATTTCACGATGCGGATATTCAGCCGAAAACGCAAGCCAGACAAAAAATTCATCGGCGAGAAGAACCATCGCAAGAAAGGCTCCGCGAAGCGGAAGCGACATCTTCCCGCGGAAAAGAAAGGGCGAAAGCGCCATGGCGAACAGCGACGAAAGCATATACGCAAACAAATCAGTCATCTTTCCCGCTGCTCCTTTTTTTCAGCAAGACTTCGCAAATAGCCGGCCAAAGCCTTGGCTTCGTCCTCCGATAAGCGCCCGGAAAAGGGCCGCATATACCGCCTGCCGAAAAGAATCACGCGGGAAAGCGAATCCGTTCCGATGGAATCCAGGCGGGAAACCGAAAGCTTCTGCGGCAGCGGATAGAATTCATGCACAAACTTGCGGTTGAAATTTCCGTCCTTCCCGTGGCAGACCGCGCACCGGGCATTCCACAGCGCAACCGTGGCGACAGGCGACGACGCATCAAACGGCTTTTC
>JBNMGX010000495.1:0-1320 GCA_050872465.1 Hallerella sp. | reverse complement strand
GGTTCGTTCCTGTTCGCCCCGAAAAACGTGACGGAAAAATTTCCCGAACTCGCCGCGGCAAATTCCTACGCAGAACTTCTCGACAGCTTCCACAGGTTCCAGGAAACGCTCTGATGGCCGATTTTCCCGTTCTAGTCCTCGAAGAAGGCAAGGAAAAGTCTGCGCAAAGAAAGCACCCGTGGATTTTCAGCGGAGCGATTCGACGCGTCTTGGGAGAACCGAAACCCGGCGACACAGTGGAAGTCCGTTCTGCGCACGGGGAATTTTTGGGACTTGCCGCTTACTCGCCCGAGTCGCAAATCCGGGCGCGCTTCTGGACTTTCCGGGAACGCTTGCCGATCGATCGGGAATTCTTCTCCCGCCTTCTTGACAGGGCGATAGAAAACCGCAAGAGTCGAGGCTTCGACATCCAAGACCCGAAATCCGCGTTTCGCCTCGTCTATGCGGAAAACGACGGAATCCCGGGATGCATCATCGACAAGTACGCCCAAGTTATTTCTGTCGAAATCCTTTCTGCCGGAGCTGAAAAATTCCGGAAGGAAATTTACGAGTTGCTGGCCGAAAAGCTTTCCCCGACGGGAATCCTCGAACGCTGCGATTCCGATGTCCGCACCAAGGAAGGATTGCCGCTCCGCAAAGGCGTCGTCTATGGAAACGTTCCGAAAGAGCCGGTCGAAATTTTCGAAAACGGCATCCGCTTTGACATCGACGTCTGGAACGGCCACAAGACGGGATATTACTTAGACCAGCGGGACGCCCGCGCCGAAGTGGGGACTTTTGCTCGCGGAAAGCGCGTCCTGAACTGTTTTTCTTACACGGGAGGCTTCGGTCTTTCGCCCTGAAAAATGGAGCGGTGAGCGTTACCGAAGTCGATGTATCGAAAGAGGCGCTCGCAATCGCCCAGACGCTAATCCGGAAAAACGGCTTCGACGAAAACCGGGCAGAACTTCTCGAAGCGGACGTGTTCAGCTATCTCCGCAAGTGCCGCGACAGTCGCAAGGAATTCGATTTGATCGTTCTTGACCCGCCGAAATTCATCGAAAACAAGTCGCACCTTGCCAAAGGTTCGCGCGGTTACAAGGACATCAACCTGCTGGCGTTAAAGCTGCTCGCTCCGGGAGGGATGCTCGCCACGTTCAGCTGCTCCGGGCTGATGACGATGGATTTGTTCCAAAAGATCGTCGCCGATGCCGCTCTCGACGCTCACCGGGATGTCCAGATCATTCACCGCTTTGGGCAGCCTGCCGACCATCCGATTAAAAGTTCCTTCCCCGAAGGCCAATACCTCAAGGGGCTTCTGTTGCAGGCGGAGTAACTACC
>JBNMGX010000494.1:0-1327 GCA_050872465.1 Hallerella sp. | reverse complement strand
GCCTGGCTCTCATCGGTGGTTGGATCGTCGCCGTACTCGCTTTGGATATTTCATCTTACACGTTTTACACGGGAATGCAGTACCTGTTCAATCCCAGGGATCTTTTCGGCGGCGTGCTCAAGTCTTTTGTTTTCGGCGTTGTCATCTTTTTGCTAGGCTGGTTCCACGGAATGAATGCGGCTCCGGGAGCAAAGGGCGTCGGGCTTGCGACAAAGGATTCGGTAGTTTCCTGTTGCCTGATGATTTTGATTCTGGACCTTGCGACGGACGCCATCCTCTTCCAGTAGGTTAGTTTATGCCAAATGTAGCGATCGATCCCAATGATATCATGATCCAGCTTCGCGGGCTGAAGAAAAATTTCGGAGCGCAGACAGTTCTCGCTGACGTGAACCTCGACATTCGCCGCGGGGAAACGATGGTCATCATCGGGCAGTCGGGCGGCGGAAAATCGGTTATCCTAAAGCACATGATCGGGCTTTTGCAACCGGATGACGGGGAAGTCGTTGTCGATGGTGTCACCATCAGCACGTCGAAATTTTTTGACACGCGGACCATCCGCAAGAAAATGGGAATGCTTTTCCAGAGCGGTGCGCTTTTCGACAGCATGGATACGGGCGAAAACATCGCATTTGCCCTTCGCGAACACCACCCCGAGCTTTCCGAAAAACAGGTGCAGGAAGTCGTGACGGAAAAACTCAAACTGATAAACCTCGTCCCGGAATTTCGGACGAAGATGCCGAGCGAACTTTCAGGGGGAATGCGAAAGCGAGTGGCCTTGGCGCGGGCGATTGCCCTCAACCCGGAAATTCTCCTTTACGACGAACCGACGACGGGTCTTGATCCGATCACAAGCGATGTCATCAACGATCTCATTCTCGACATGCAGAAAAAGCTCGGCGTGACTTCGGTCGTGGTGACGCATGACATGGTAAGCGCGTTCAAGGTTGCTGACCGCATCGCGATGCTTTACAAGGGTCGGATTATCGAAGTGGGAACCGTCGATGAAATCAAGAATACGACGAATCCTTTCGTGAAGCAGTTCATCACGGGAAAGCGGAAAATAAATCCAGAAGATAGCGTGGATTAGTGGGGCGTTAAATCGCGGACATTTAGGTTTAGGGACGAGGGATTAGTCTGCGGACGCCTTAGTTTTCGGGAAGCGGTATGCGGGACAAGGGAAGAGGGAATTTCAAAGCGAACTTTTTGTTTCCTGCCGAAAGGCTTTTGACGTTTGCACGTCTAGGCTTTTTGTCGCAGTGCGACATGCTTGGGCCTACCCGGTCGGGGGCAAGGTAGGGGGACCTTTCCGAGTTGCGAAGGCCAAGGT
>JBNMGX010000493.1:0-1329 GCA_050872465.1 Hallerella sp. | reverse complement strand
CATCATCTGTTCCTCCGCAGACCTTTCGAACAGCGACCAGACGCAAAAGTTCCTGAACGAGACGCGCATCATGAAGCCGGGAGATTTCGGCGGGGCCTTTGTCCAGGTCGGCGTCGCGGAACTTACGATGGGCGCTATCGCTTGCGGGCTTGCGCTCCACGGCGGTCTCTACCCGATTTGTGCGACATTCTTTGTCTTTAGCGATTTCATGAAGCCTGTCATCCGCATGGCCGCGTTGCAGGGGCTTCCTGTCAAGTATGTCTTTACGCACGACAGCTTCCGCGTCGGCGAAGACGGTCCGACTCACCAGCCGATCGAACACGAAACGCAGATTCGCTTGCTGGAAGATTTGAACAAGGCGGACGGTCGCCCGCAGATGCTCGTCCTCCGTCCGGCGGATCCCGCCGAAACGACTGTCGCCTGGGAAATGGCGTTTGAAAACATCGACAGCCCGACGGCTCTGATTCTTTCTCGCCAGAAAGTCGGGACGCTTCCGTGTCCGAACGGGAGTTCCCGGTATGCGGAAGCTTCCAAATGCCGAATGGGCGCCTATATCGTTAGCGACAACACACCGGAAGGCAAGAAGCCGGACCTGACGTTTGTCGCGAACGGTTCCGATGTCCTGCTCGAACACGATGCCGCGGAAATTCTCCGCAAGGAAGGTCGCTCTGTCCGGGTCGTTTCGATGATCAGCCCGAAACTCTTCATGATTCAGGATAAAAAATTCCGCGATTCCGTCATCATGCCGTGGACGCCTGTCTTCGCTCTTTCGAGCGGGCTTCCGATTCTCTTTAAAGATGTCGTCGGAGGTTTCGGCAAGGTCGTCGGGCTAGAACGCTTTGGCGCATCGGCTCCGGCATCCGTCCTCGAAAAGAAGTTCGGCTACGAACCGGAAGCGGTCGCAAGCGAAGCGCGGGAATATCTCGTGGAATTTGCGAAAAACGTCGCCGATTTCAAAGCGGTGAACGGATAAATTCTTTTACCGGAAAAGGTCTTTGGAGAATAAATGAAACGCTTGATTTTTTTTGTCGCTCTCTGCGCGGCCTTTTCCGCGGCGAAGGACTTGAAGCCGAACAAGACGCACGCCGTCTTGAACATTTCCTACACGAACTTTGACGACGTTCCGCAAAAGAACAAGACGCTCACCTTTGTCGGCGAAAAGAATCCGAAGAACAAGCTTGTCGTTCGGACAAACGGCTATGGCGAAGCCTCGTTACTTATTCCGCGCGAAGATTCCTACCGGATCCTTTGCGAAAGCCTGACCGGGCCTTTTGAATGCGGCGAGACGCCATACGTTTCTCTGCGGGCGAGCTACGGTTCGGTAAACGT
>JBNMGX010000492.1:0-1340 GCA_050872465.1 Hallerella sp. | reverse complement strand
GCTGCTGCGCTTTCCGCGGCAGGTGTCGAATACACGACGCTCAAGCAGGCGATTGAAAATGTCAAGGAAGAATCCCGTCCGCAGCGGATGGATTCCATCCAGAATTTCGCCCCGCGCCGTTTGGAACGCGAAAGCAAGTCCAAGACGCCGATTCTTGATCATTTCGGGCGCGACCTCACGGCTCTCGCCCGCCAGGGAAAACTCGACCCGATCATCGGGCGCTCTGCGGAAATCGAGCGGCTGATCCAGGTTCTCTGCCGCCGCAAAAAGAACAATCCGGTCCTCATCGGGGAACCCGGCGTCGGAAAGACCGCCATCGTGGAGGGGCTCGCCCAGAAAATCATCGAGAAGAAGATCCCCGAAATCCTTGAAAACAAGCGCGTCATCACGCTGGATGTCGCGGCGATGGTCGCCGGAACCAAGTACCGCGGGCAGTTCGAGGAACGTCTGAAGGCGCTGATCATGGAGCTTCAGAGAAACGAGAACGCGGTCATCCTCTTTATCGACGAGCTGCATACGATTGTCGGAGCGGGCGGTTCGGAAGGGAGCCTCGACGCTTCGAACATTTTTAAACCGGCGCTTGCCCGCGGGGAACTCCAGTGCATCGGGGCGACGACGGTCGATGAATACCGGAAGTATATCGAAAAGGACGCCGCACTTGAACGCCGCTTCCAGAAAATTCTGGTGAATCCGCCGACTGTCGAGGAATCCGTCATCATTCTGAACGGGCTTGTCGATCGCTACGAAAAGCATCACAAGGTGAAATACACGCCGGAAGCAATTCGCGCCGCGGTCGTTTTGGGGGACCGTTACCTTTCGGAACGCTTCCTGCCGGACAAGGCGATTGACGTTATCGACGAAGCGGGAGCGAGAAAACGCTTGGAAAGCATGGCCGTGCCGCCGGAACTCCGCGACATGGAGGCGAAACTCGCCGAGACGAATGCGAAGAAAGAAGAAGCGATGCGCACGGAAAAGTTCGAGGACGCGGCGAAATGCCGTGACGCTTCGGAAGAGCTCCAGAAAAAAATCGCGGAGATCAAGGAAGCCTGGCTTGAAAAGCGCAAGACGGAATGTCTGGTCGTCGATGAGGATGTCATCCGCGACGTGATTAGCAAGATGACGGGTATTCCCATTTCGCGCCTCGCCGGCGAGGAGACGAAAAAGCTCCTGAACCTCGACAGGGAAATCAAGCAGCGGATTATCGGGCAGGACCGGGCGGTGGATGCCGTTGTCCGTTCCATCCGGCGTTCCCGGGCGGGAATCCGCGATACATGCAGGCCGATGGGAAGCTTCCTCTTCCTCGGGCCAACAGGCGTCGGGAAAACGGAACTCGCCAAGGT
>JBNMGX010000491.1:0-1346 GCA_050872465.1 Hallerella sp. | reverse complement strand
TCTCAAGGCCAAGAGCCAGAGCCTTCCGGCAAAGAACATCGAGTCCGCCATCGCCAAGGGAACCGGCGAAGGCAAGGACGTCATCCTGGAAGAACCGATCTACGAAGGACGCGGGCCGGGTGGAGTCGCGATTTTCGTAAAGTGCATGACGGACAACAAGACGCGCACCGTTTCCAACATCCGCAACATCTTCAACAAGAACGGCGGAAGCCTCGGCGAAGCGGGATCCGTCGCCTGGGCGTTCACCCACAAGGGCGTTATCGACGTAGATGCTTCCAAGTACACCGAAGACCAGGTGATGGACGTGGCGCTCGAAGCCGGAGCAGACGACATGGCGACGGAAGACGGCGTCCATGAAATTTCCACATCGCCTGAATCCTTCGACGCCGTGACCAAGGCGCTCGAAGCCGCAGGCATCGAAATGCTCAGTGCGGAAATCTCCTACGTCCCGAACGATCCGGTGAAGCTCGAACACGCCGACGCGCAGAAACTTCTGAAGCTTCTCGACAAGTTCGAAGACGACGATGATGTCCAGGACGTCTATCACAACGCGGAAATCAGCGAAGAAGACATGGAAGCCGCGGAAGGCTAATCCCCCGCTCAGCGGTAAGCGAAAAGCCTCGCGACAGCGAGGCTTTCTTTTTTTAGCGTTTCAACCTAAATCATCATCAGATCGGAATTGGGGCTGTATTCCGACTGGGCTTCCGGCTCCTGGTAGCGGACTTCCGGCGTCTGGACCTGGGTCGCAAAGAAATTCCTGTGGGCTTCGATGATTTTTTCGCGGGCGAAGTCGGCGGGAAGCCAGTCCCCGATTTCCACGGACTTGCCTTCCAGCTCCTTGTAATACTGGAAGAAGTTGCGCGTAATCTTGAGAAACATCGGATCAACATCCTGCAAATCCCGAATCGGATGCGGAATGTAGAGCGGAACGCCCAGGACCTTGTAATCCTTCTTTCCGCCGTCCGTCATGTCAAGAACGCCCACCGCACGACAGGAAACGACCGTTCCCGTAGCAAGAGGCGCGGAACAATAGACCAGCATGTCCAGAGCGTCGCCGTCATCGGCGCGAGTGCTCGGAATCAGCCCGTAGCTGCACGGGTAGCTCATCGACGACAACAGGCAGCGGTCCAAGCGGAACACGTGATAGCGCTCGTCATATTCATATTTGACGTTCGTATCCTTGGGAATTTCGACCACGCAATCCACTTCGTAGGGATATTTCGGTCCTATCGGCAGTTCTAGATAATTGATTGGCATAGACCCAAATATAAATTCAAGTCAGCGGGAACGCCATCTCAAAGACACGTTTTTATCATACAGCCCTACGGAAATCTTCACGCCTCCCC
>JBNMGX010000490.1:0-1354 GCA_050872465.1 Hallerella sp. | reverse complement strand
GTGCAAAACGTGGAAACGGCAGCGGCTATCGCGGAAGCTCTTTCGAATGTCGGTCTGAACCAGGCGACGGCGGATGGGGCGAGCCTCGGCAATTCGCTCGACGGCTTTGCGAAAATCGACACTTCGATTACCCTTCTCAAGCGTCTGAACGGAGACTTTGCGAAGATCCAGGCTCTCCGTACCCAGGCGGAGAATCTCTATGTTTCCAAGAACCTTCCGGATGCGATCGATGAAGATGATCCGGTTGTCAAGGAATACAACCTCTTGGCGATGGAACTGATCGCTCCGAAGAATGCGGACCTCCAGCGCGAACACAACAAGAGCCGCGTTGCGACCCGCCCGTACTTCCTCATCTTTGGCGAAAACATCCCGAGCAAGTCTCCGCTCGTCGATAAGTGGGGTTACGTGATGGCCTTCCCGACCATCCAGATTGCCCCGACATCTCTCAAGGGCGAACTCCAGTTCTGGGCTTCGACCGGCAACAATACGGAACTCGACCCGACGAAGATCAAGCTGGTCTCGACTGCGGGAGATTCCGTCTTTGCGAAGCAGGTTGGCAAGGGCTGGTGCGATGCGGAAGTCGTCGTCGGCAAGGGCGACAAGGCGAAAATCGAAAAGAAGCAGAAGCCTTTCACCGGCAAGGGGGAACTCAGGAACGAATTCCAGTGCTCGGTAAATATCGCGTTCAGCTATTCGAACGGTTTCGTTCCGGATTATGTCGAATACAAGGACCAGTTCGGCATCGGACGCAAGTATCTCGGGCAGTAAACTTTTCGGATAACGCTTTCGGAAACGTCCGCTTTTTCCGCGGGCGTTTTTTTGTATCTTTGAAGGCGATTTTTTACCTCTATTTAACAAGGTAGCACCCACTTGCTTTTTCGCGTCCTTGCCTTTTTGCTTCTTTTTACCGCATTCCCGATGGCGCAGCTTCTCGATGTGCCCGAGAATTTTACAGCTCCGACGACCGTTCGTCGGGTTCGTGCCGAAGGTCTTGTCAATATGGATGAGCGCTCCGTGCTGAGCCGGGTGAGCGTTCGCGATGGACAGTCTTTTCAGCCTTCGGTATTTACCGAAAAGGTCCAGAAGAGCGTCTCGGATTTGTTTGAAACGGGATACTTCGACGATGTTACCGCCTGGGTGGATTACTTGCCGGGGACGGAAAGCAAGGTCGATCTGGTGTTCCGCGTCGTGGAGCTTCCCGCGCTCGATACGGTCTATGTCGAAGGCTGCGACGAGATTTCGGAAGAGGACGTGCGGCTCAAGGTGAGCCTTTTGCAGGGAAGGGTCTATAGCAAGAGCGGGCTTGAACGCGACCGGCAGAACATCTTGAACTATTACCGCTCCGAGGGATATC
>JBNMGX010000489.1:0-1355 GCA_050872465.1 Hallerella sp. | reverse complement strand
TGTTTGCCGACGTTTCCATCGCACCTGTCGAATACGCCTACCTGATGACTGCGGATTCCTTTTTCACATCGCTTGCGCTCGACAAGAACGGCATCGACTTTTCGAACGGATTCATCCGAACGCCCAAGGAAGACTTCACCTTTTCGGGAGACGTCAAGTGGAACGATTCCGTTCCGCACACATCGTGGAAGGTTTTCCAGTCGGATAGCGGATTTGCCGAAGCGTTCGTCACCTTTGAACCCGCCATTACGAGCAAAGCCTTCCAGGTGCGCCTTTCGCACATTCCCTTTGCCGACTCGGCTTTTCTCAGAGGAATCGATGGCATCGTGACCGGGACGATGACCCAGAACTTTGAAGAGCATTTCGGTACCCTGGATGCAGAGGTCTCGACGGAAATCGCCCAGATTCCCCTGCACGGAAAGTTCCAGGCGCACAACACAAGGGACAGCATTTCGCTCGACAGCGCCATCATCTCGACCGGAACCAATTCCATCGAAATCGAAGGCACGGCGAACATTCTCTACGATTCGACCGGGCAAAAATATACCGGGCTGCAGCTCGCCGACGCGTGGGCTTCCACGGACAGGTTCGACATTCCGCTTCTGCTCGCCCCCTACCAGAGTTCCCCGCTCGGAAGCGGGATTTTCAGCGGCAACGTCACCTACCGGAGAGGCGTCGGGCTGCAAGGTTCGCTCCAATTTTCGGACCTTTCGCTCAAGAACGTTTCGCGGGAAGCCATTTCCATTCCCAAGCTAGACGTCTTTGCCGAAAAGGAAAAGATGCAGATTTCGGGGAACATCAGCGCGGGAGAAAGGGCCTGGAACGGGGATTTGCAAATCGACGTCAACGGGCTTTTAGAGCCGCAGCACCATATTTTCGCCTACTTTACCACGCCGGTCGGCGGAACGGCATGGCTCGACGGCGATATCGATTCGACGATGAAGTGGAAGGGAAAGGCGCAGCTTTCCGGTTCATGGTTTTTGCCGGGAGGTCTCGGCGAAGTCGTCTATACCGATTTCAAGGCCGATGCGACAGGTGACCTGAAAAGCCCGCTCGACAGCCTAGAGCTTTCGTTCCATTCCGACTCCACCGCCATCGACACCAAACGCGGTTTTCCCATTCTGCCGGTTTCGTTCAACGGGACATTTCACGACGGGATTTTCGACATTCCTTCAGCAAGGCTTTCCAACAGCCAAGGCGAATTTATCGCGGGAAGCGCGAGCTACGACCTGAAAAACAGGAAGCTCGGAAAGGTTTCCGTCGGCACGGAAAAGTTTTCCCTGGTATGGGATCAGATTCACCAAATCCAGATAAGCGATGTCCGTGGAAGCCTCGACGATTCCGAAAAGGAGTTC
>JBNMGX010000488.1:0-1356 GCA_050872465.1 Hallerella sp. | reverse complement strand
TTTTCAACGCGTCCGGCGGATTCATGCTGACAAGGCGGTTCTGATTCTCGAAGCGACTTCTTCGGCGTCGGTGAATGCGCAAACCGGAAGGCAAAACGTTTCCCGGGAAAGGGTGAATGCCCGGATGTTTTTCTCCGCATCCTTTTTTGTCGTTGGAAACTTTGCAAAGCAAGGTTCTGCGGAAAGCGGGCGCTCGTAGTAGATTCGCGTGGGGATTCCGCAGCGGGAAAGTTTTTCGATTGTCTCATTCCGATTCTTGCATCGGACAGCGTATTGCGCAAAGACGCTCGTGTTTCCGGCGTTGATTTTTGGAATCTGAAAGCCCGGCATTGCGGAAAAAACCGCATCGTAAATGTTTGCGTTCCGTTTGCGTCTAGAAAGTTCCGCTTTGAAATGTCTGCGCTTGACGAGGAGAATCGCGGCCTGGACTGCGTCGAGACGGCTGTTCGTTCCGATGGATGTGTAAATTCCGCTAGCGTCCTTTCCATGTGCCGCGAAACTTTTAGCCTTTAGGAAAACATTTTCATCGCTTGTCAGTACCGCACCGCCGTCACCGTAGGCGCCAAAAGGTTTCGTCGGGTAAAAGCTCGTCGCAGCGACATCCCCGAAAGATCCTGCGGCCTTGCCGCCCTGGAACGCTCCGATGCTCTGCGCAGCGTCTTCGAGAATCCACAGCCCATGTTTCTGCGCGATTTTTTCCAATTCCCTGTAACCTGCGCACTGTCCGAAGAGATCGACCGTGATAATGCCGACGGTTTTTTCCGAAATTCTCTCTTCCACGGAAGACGGCGAAATCAAAAAATCTTCTCCGACATCGGCAAAGCGCGGAACGCCTCCAGCCAGAGCAACCGCTTCCGCTGTCGCAACGAACGTGTAATCCGGAACGATTACCTCGTCACCGCGTTTTAATCCCATGGACGCAAGCGAAAGGATGAGCGCACTTGTCCCGCTTGCGCAGGAAAGGGCAAAGCGAACGTTCAAATCCTCGGCAAAAGTATGTTCAAACTCTTCAATGAATGTGCCGCCGATTGGATTTCCGCTTCGGAGAACGGATGCGATGGCTGAATCGATTTCTTCTTGATAGGCGGCATATTGCGCGCCGAGATTGACAAACGGAATCATAGGACAAAATTATAAAAGGGATGCAGGGGTTGTCAGAAAACAGGAAACAGGAATCAGTTGTGTAAAGCGGGACGCGGGACACGCTTTGAGGGACAAGGGATGTCTGAGCGAACTTTTCCTTCTAGCGGTCATCCTGGAGGAATGGTTATAAAAAGTCGCTTAACTGTCATTACCGGGCGTGACCCGGTAATCCCCATACATAAAGGGATTCCTATGTCGGAGCACGGGAATGAC
>JBNMGX010000487.1:0-1362 GCA_050872465.1 Hallerella sp. | reverse complement strand
TTCTCGTACAGTTTCAGTTCGACCACTTTCGGATCGACTAGAATCATGCGGAGTTCGTCGGGCGTCTTGCTGAATAGAAGGCTCGCCATGATCGTATTGATGCAGACGGACTTACCGGAACCCGTCTGGCCCGCGATAAGAACGTGCGGTGCGCGGCAGAGATCCATCGTGTAGGGATTTCCCGTGATGTCCTTTCCCAGCGCGATAATCAGCTTGTCCGGCTTGGGCTGGAACGCGGCGCTTTCGAAAATGTCCCGGCAATAGACCGTCTGGAGTTTCCGGTTCGGAACTTCTACGCCGACGAGCGACTTCCCGGGTATCGGCGCGAGAATGCGAATGGACTTCGCCTTGAGCGCTAGCGCTAAATCTTCGTGCAGGGAGGCAAACTTGGAAACCTTGACGCCTGGGCCAGGCTCCACTTCAAAGCGCGTAATCATCGGTCCCGTCGAAATGCCTAACACCTTTCCCTTCACCTTGAAGTTTTCAAGTTGCTCTTCGAGCTGGTGGCCAATGCTTTCGAGTTCTTCTTCCGTGTAATCGGGCTTCTGTTCAGGAGGTTCGGACAGGATCTCCGAAACCTGCGGGATGGCGTAATCGTCGTATTGCGGGACCGGCGCATCGGAAAGTTCCTCGGTTCCGGGCTGCGTTTCCGTATTTTCCTCTTCCGGGGATTTCTCGTCCGACAAGCAAACCGTCTCCTCCGATTTTGACGTTTCATCTCGATTTTCCGCGACAGATTTTGTCTCGTACTGGTTTTCAAGCGATGATTCCGAACCATCGCTTTCGGCCAGATCGATTTCGGAACGCTCCACGATACCCTGAATCGAAGGACGCGTACGGCGGTTGTTTTCCCAGTCGTTCATCTGCTGGACCTGGCGCAGATGCGCAATCTCGTCGCGAAGAGCCCGGACTTCTAGCGCACCGAGCCGTTTTTCGTTTTCACGCAGGTAACGCTCCTTTTCCTCGATTTCATGCAGAGCGACATTGGAACAGTCCTGGACATCGGGATTTGGCGGAGAAACCGGCGCGGTCTCTTCAACCTGCGAAACGGGAAGCGTCCCCTCGAATGCGCCGACCGGTCCGCGGAAAGGCTTCACCTTTCCATCGTAAATCGTATAGTCGCTATTCCAATCCGAATCTTTCGCCTTGCGCGCTTTCGCCTGTGCCTTTTCCAGCGTTCTGTCCGCCAAGGATTTGTCCGGTGCGGGAATTTTCTCCGGTTCGACTTTCCTGTTCGCTTTTTTCGCCTGGCTTTCGCTCCAGAACTTAGCCCAAAGGATGAACGGAGTTTTCAGGAACGAAAAATGCGAGAGCCGAAGACCGAAAAGAACGACGACGATGCCGAGAAGAATTGTACAGAGG
>JBNMGX010000486.1:0-1366 GCA_050872465.1 Hallerella sp. | reverse complement strand
GCGCATGTGAGTACGCACGTTTCCCTGCGGGACGCCTGCGATCTAGTCAAGCGGGAACGCATCGAAAAGGTCGCTGTCCTCCTGAACGGCTTTCTCAAGAAATACCGCAAGTTGAAAACGCCTAAAATTGGCGTTGCCGGTCTCAATCCCCATGCGGGCGAGGGTGGGCTTTTTGGCCTGGAGGAGATAAATGAAATCGCTCCGACGGTGAAGCTTCTCCGCAAAAAGAAAATCCATGCCGAGGGGCCGCTTCCCGGGGATGTCGTTTTTCCGCAGCTTCGGGCGGGAACCTTTGACGGCGTCATCGCGATGTATCATGACCAGGGGCACGTGGTGACCAAGACGATGCTCTTTGACCTGGGCAGAAAAAGGAAAACTTGCGGTGTCAATACGACTCTCGGACTTCCCGTGGTGCGGACTAGCGTTGACCATGGGACGGGCTTCGATATCGCGTGGAAGGGAATTGCAGACGAACATTCCCTCATCGATGCGCTGGAACTGGCGGACGTTCTGACGAGGAATGCGAAATGATCGAATACAGCTTTTCGGAAGAAATCGCCGAAGCGGACCGCCCGATAGTTCTGGAATCTTCGCTTTTTAAAACCTGGCTTTCGCGGACGGGAAAAAATTTTGTCATCTCGAAAATCCATTTTTCGTCGGTCGATTTCCGTTTTAACAGTCACGCTCCGCTGTTCATCAAGCTTACGGCGACAGCGACGCTTCCCGACGGGAAGCCTGTGCACGGAATCGTCCTTGTGCGAGGTGATGCCGTCGGCGTTCTGGTCGTGCTGCGTGCGGAGGGAAAGCCTTATCTTCTGCTCGTGCGCCAGCCGCGCTTTGCTATCTCGGAGCCGGAATCGCTCGAAATGCCCGCGGGAATTCTCGACTGGTCCTCGGATTTTCGAAAGGTCGCCCTCTCCGAACTGAAGGAAGAAGCGATGATCGATGCGAAGGACGAAGAGCTAATTGACCTTACCGGCTTTTACACGGAAGGAAAACTGGATGGCCATGCCGGGAGCTGCGGGCTTCTGGACGAACGCATTCGTCTGTATGCAATCGAAAGGACGGTCACGCTCGACGAATTGCACCGTCTGGACGGTCGGAACCAGGAATACACGAATGAAAACGAATGGATAAGGACCGTTGTGCTGCCGTATGAAGAAGCCGGGAAACTGTTTATCGACAGCAAGAACCTGGTCGCGATGTTTCTGTATGAACGTTACCTGGCGTCGCAGGGCAGGCACTTGTAAGCGCGAATCGTCCTGAATCCGTTTCCGCTTCTGCCCGGACGTATCGAAAGCCTTGGAGGGGAATCCTGCAGGTCGCTTCGAATTCGGAAATTCTTTCGGGTGAAATTTCGAGCGGG
>JBNMGX010000485.1:0-1375 GCA_050872465.1 Hallerella sp. | reverse complement strand
CTCTAAAATCTCAGCTCTAAGCTCTGATCATGCTCCAGGATGACCGCTTGAAATAAAAGTCCGCTCTGATATCCCTCATCCCGCTCATCGGGTTCCGCGGCCCGCTTTACCTCTGATTCCTGACTCCTGATTCCTCAACACTCAACTATTAACTAATAACTAGCAACTATTCACTAAACTCTGACGCCCGCATCCCTCAAACAACTGATTCCTGACAACTTACAGTTCGCTAAAACGTCAATTCCGAATTCCTAATTTCGAATTCCTGTCTCCTGATTCCACTCAACCACCAACAGACAAGCTAGCCGCCGACGCCTCAATCCGGCAACGCAACGCCAGCGATTAACTATATTGCAGGTTGGAATATTTCCACAAGGACACAAATATGACTTTGAATCCTCTCGCCGAATCACTCAACAGCGAACTTTCCGCTAACGGCGCATCCATTTTCCAGATGCTTTCCCAGAAGGGCAAGGCGATTTTCTTCCCTAGCAAGGGAATTCTTGGACAAGGCGGCGAAGCAAAAGGAAAGGAAATCAACGCTACCATTGGAACGGCTCTCGAAGACGACGGTTCCCCGCTGGTCCTCCCTAGCGTCCAGAAGTCATTGAACCTCCCGAAGACGGCGTTCCTCTATGCGCCGAGCTTTGGAAATCCCGAGCTTCGCGACGCCTGGAAAGCCCAGATCGTCCGCAAAAACCCGAGCCTCGAAGGCAAGTCTTTCTCCCGTCCGGTCGTCTCCGCGGCGCTCACCCACGCCATTTCCATCGCAGGCTACCTCTTCCTCGACGAAGGCGACAAGGTCCTGATGCCCGACCTCTACTGGGACAACTACGAACTCGCCCTTGAAAATGCCTACGGGGCGAAAATCGACACGTTCGAAACATTTGAAAACGGCGGCTTTAACGTCAAGGCTCTTGAAAAGGCGCTTGAAAGGGACGGGGTAGGAAAAAAAGTCGTTCTTCTCAACTTCCCGAACAATCCGACGGGATATACCGCCACCGAAAAGGAAGCGGAACAAATCGCAGACACGCTCATCCGGTCCGCGGACAAGGGAAACAAAATCGTGGTCCTGCTCGACGACGCTTACTTCGGACTGGTCTATGAAGACGGCGTGACAAGGGAATCGCTCTTTACGAAGCTAGTCGATGCGCACAGGGACATCCTCGCGGTCAAGCTCGACGGTCCGACAAAAGAAGATTACGTTTGGGGATTCCGCGTCGGTTTCATTTCTTTCGGATTTAAAGGCGCAACCGCTGAACAATTAAAAGCACTCGAAAGCAAAGCCGCAGGCGCTGTCCGCGGAAACATTTCGAATGCACCGAGCATCTCGCAGAAAATTCTTCTCGCCGCTTACCAGAGCCCAGAATATGTG
>JBNMGX010000484.1:0-1393 GCA_050872465.1 Hallerella sp. | reverse complement strand
AGGTAGATGGCGATGCGCAGACAGGCGAACGGACCCATCTTCATCATAACGCCCGCAGCGAGCATCGAAACGGCTGTCGGGGCGGAAGAGTGGCCGTCTGGCGACCAGAAATGGAAGGGAAAAAGCGACCCGGAAACGGCGAATCCCATGAAGAGCATCGGGAATGCCCACATTTGGAAATCCATCGGGAGCCGTACGTCGGCGAGTTCGAGGATGTTCCAGGTCGAAGCCCCGCTCTCGATAAAGATTCCGAAAAGCGTCGCAAGGACCATGGCGCTTCCGAGGGCGAGCGTGAGCGTGAGCTTTTTTCCGCCGTAATCCTTGTTGCCTGTTCCCCAGCCCGCAATCATCAGATACATGCAGAGCGCTTCCATTTCATAAAAGAGGAAGAAGAGAACCAGGTCGAGGCTCATGAAAACGCCATAGACCGCCGTGCCGAGAATCTGCATCAGGGCGAAAAATTCTTTTTGTTGGTGGTCTATTTTCCAGCTTGCGAGCATTCCTGTAAAGACGATGACAGCGGTGAGGAAGACCAGCAAAATCCCGAGTGCGTCCGTTCCCACGATATAGTGCGCGTGTATTGCGGGAAGCCATTCAAAGTCCGTCAGGTATTGGACGAATGGCTTGTTCCCTGTCGGGATGCCGAGCGGCATCGTGAGCCTGTAGGTATAGGCGACAAGTCCCGATGCGATAGCGAGAGCTATTCCGGCGGAAGCGAGGTGGATACGTTTGATCGCTTTGATGTGGGCGCGCGGAATCGGGACGCAGACAAGGACTGCGAGAAGCGGAATAATCCAGATGAGGTTGAAAAGAATCGTGCTGACCATACGATGCCCTTAGACGGGAAGCTCGCCGAGATAGCGCCACAGGATGACGCCGACGATAAATGTCCCGATGTAGATGAAGAGGTTTCCCGTTTCGAGTTCCCGGACGAGAGTTCCGCCGAACTTAATAAGCCTGGTTGTCCCGGCGACGAGAGAGCCGATGACGAAATCCTCGAATGCGCGGGCTGCCCGTGCGATACCGTCGAAGATAAACTGTCGGACGAACGCATAGTAGCCTTCATCGAAATAGAACTTGTTGTAGATGGTGCGGTAGATCGGTCCGCGGTTTGTCGCATTAAGCGCGCGGGAAACGTTTGCCTTGGGGCTTGCGTAGAGAATCCAGGCGAGGAGGATTCCCAAAATTCCCGCTGCAGAGGCGATGATCGGGATGCAGGAACCTGCCGCACCAGCCTGGGAAACCGTTTCTGTTCCGAGAAACTTTTCGAACATTCCCTTGCAGAGGAAACCGCTCGCGAGAGACGGGACGGCGAGGCAAACGATGGGAAGCGTCATCGCGAAATCCTCGTGGACGTGCCCGGCCTTGACCGCTTCGCTGCGCGGGCTTCCGT
>JBNMGX010000483.1:0-1404 GCA_050872465.1 Hallerella sp. | reverse complement strand
CGAACAGGAAGCGGATGTTCTCGACACGTGGTTTTCGAGCGGGCTTTGGCCGCACAGCACAATGGGATGGCCGGACAGCACCGAGACGCTCAAACGCTACTACCCCACTTCCGTGCTGGTGACAAGCCGGGACATCATTACGCTGTGGGTCGCTCGCATGGTCCTTTTCAGCCAAGAAAACATGGGCACGGTTCCATTCCACACCGTTTACATCCATCCGAAGATTCTCGACGGCAACGGACAGACGATGAGCAAGTCCAAAGGCAACGGCGTCGATCCGATGGACATCGAGGAAAAATACGGCACGGACGCGCTCCGCTTTGTGATGGCGAGCCTCTGCACCGACAACCAGGATGTGCGCCTGCCGGTGAAAAAGGAAAAGCAACCGGACGGTCGCGAAATCAACACGTCGGAAAAGTTCGAAATCGGGCGGAATTTTTCGAACAAGCTGTGGAACGCCTGCCGCTTCCTTTTCCCGCACCTCGAACAGGCCGGTGCGCTATCGAGGGAAATTCTCCCGATGGATTCCAAACTCTTCAAGCTGGAAGATTTCTGGATTCTTTCGCGCCTGAATTCGACCATTGCGGATGCCACCCGGATGCTTGAACAGTTCCATTTTGCGGAACTCGCGGGCTTCCTTTACCGCTTTGTCTGGGACGACGTATGCTCCAGCTATCTCGAAATCAAGAAGTCGGTCATCAACCGGGAAACGCTCGATGCGGAAAAGAAGAATGCGATGGCGATTCTTTCGCATGTCCTGCGCGGCGTAATCGACCTTCTGCATCCGGTGATGCCGTTCATTACCGAGGAACTGAATGCGACGCTCTTCCCGGGTTCCGAGCGCGTCATCCACAGCCCGTGGCCCAAGGCGGACGAAAGCCTCGTCAATCTCGAAATCGAAAAATCCTTTGACCGCGCCTTTGCAGTGGTCGAAGCGATTCGCGGAATAAGAGGTCGCTACAAAGTCAGCCCGGCGACAAAGCTCAAGGCAGTCCTCAGCGTCGATGATGCCGCTACGGAAAAGTCCATCAGGGAATGCGCGTCGATTATCACGGAACTCGGCGGTCTCGAATCGCTTTCTATCGCAGTAAAGGCTCCGAAACCAAAGTTCAGCGCAAGCGCGGTCGTCCCCGGCGGCGAACTCTACATTCCGCTGGAAGGAATTCTCGACCCGAAAGCGGAAATCGCCCGTCTCGAAAAGGAAATCGAAAAGGCGAAATCCTTCGCCGCTTCCATCGAACGCAAGCTTTCGAACGAAAAGTTTGTGAACGGTGCACCCAAAGCGGTTGTCGATGCGGAAAAGACTAAGCTCGCGACGCAGCAGGACATCATCGCGAAAAACGAAAAGGCGCTCGAAGAGCTGAAGTAATTTTCCCTGTTGCCGTAAAAAAATCTCCTTAAATG
>JBNMGX010000482.1:0-1406 GCA_050872465.1 Hallerella sp. | reverse complement strand
GACAGCGAATGCATGATGAAAGCTAGATCAGCCTTCGACTTTGGCGCAAGAACTCCCGCAGGGGCAAAGCGCGGATCGTTTATCAAGAGAGGATTGTCATCTCCCTCCCATTTAATCGAGTAAGGCGGATTCGAAACGATTGCGTCAAAAGGTTCGTCGTCGAAATGTTTGGGATCAGTAAGCGTATCACCCAAGGCTATATCGAATTTATTGTAGTTCACATCGTGCAGGAACATATTGATACGGGCAAGGTTGTAGGTGGTAAGGTTCTTTTCCTGCCCATAGAAGCCTTTTCGAACCCCATCCTTTCCCAAGATCTTGCGCATTTTCAGCAGCAAGGAGGCGGACCCAGCCGTGGGATCGTACGCCTTGTTGATTGCTTTCTTGCCAAAGGTGACGATACGGACCAGCAGTTCGGAGACTTCCTGCGGCGTAAAGAACTCGCCTCCGCTCTTGCCCGCCTTGCTTGCATAAAGGCCCATCAAGTATTCGTAGGCGTCGCCGAAAGCATCGATCGTATTGTCCTGATATTCGCCAAGCTTCATGTCGGCAATGCCGTGCATCAGTTTTCTCAAAGTCTTGCACTTGTCAGCCACAGACTTGCCTAGCTTATTGGAATTCACGTCAAAATCATCGAACAGACCTTCGATATCGCTTTCGGAATCGGTCCCCTTGGCGGAACCTTCGATAGACTTAAAAACATTTTCCAGCGTTTCATTCAGGTTTTCGTCCTTGTCGGCCTTGGCGAGCACGTTTACAAACAACTGGCTGGGGAGAATGAAGAAGCCCTTTTCGCGAACCAGGTCATCTTTCGCTTGCACCGCCTCCCTATCGCTCAGCTTGGAATAGTCAAAGCCGTTTCCTTCGCCCTGATTGATGTATCTCGCGATATTTTCAGAAATATAACGGTAGAACAGCATACCAAGCACATATCGTTTGAAATCCCAACCGTCAATGGATCCGCGCAGTTCGTCCGCAATCGCCCAGATCGTGCGATGAAGCTCGGCTCTTTCCTGTTCCTTCTTATTGTCTGTCATAAGATAAATTTCCAAGTACAAATGATGATAGCTCTAAAAACAAATATAGCTTTTGCAGGAAGCGAAGATTGGCATTTGAAGATAATCAGACAAACAAAAACTTTTTCACCAACGAATCCAAGCGGATTCTTCTCAAGCTCCTCGTTTTAACCCTCATACATCGCATCGATTTGTGCAGCGAAACGGTTCTCGACAGCCTTCCGGCGGAGCTTGAATGTCGGCGTCATCAGGCCGGATTCCACCGAAACAGGTTCCCAGAGAAGCGTCCATTTTCGAATCTGCTCCCAATGGTTCAGTTTTTTATTCACATGTTCCACGTGCTCCCCGACAAGCGACAGAATCCGGGGATCCCGGGCGGCTTCCTCCGGG
>JBNMGX010000481.1:0-1421 GCA_050872465.1 Hallerella sp. | reverse complement strand
GTCTTCGGGACGGCCCGGTCCCGGGGAAACGATCAGGTGCGAAGGCGAGAGATTTTCGATGTCTTCGACGGAACATTCCTTGGAGCGGAGAACCTTGACAGGTTCCGACGTGATGCTCGTAAGGGCCTGAAAGACATTGTATGTGAAAGAATCGTAATTGTCGATGATGACTATCATGGATTTATCCTCGTAAAATTTTACTTGTTTTTCGCTTCGACGACCTGGACCATCGCACCGAGCTTCTCGCCCGTCTCTTCCCATTCGCGTTCCGGGTCCGACGCATAGACGATGCCCGAACCCGCTTGGAGCGTCCACACGTTGCCTTGCCGGAGCGCACAGCGAATCGCGATGCAGAAGTCAAGGTCTCCGTCCGCATCGAGGTAGCCGACGGCTCCAGCGTAAAAGTTCCGCTTTTCCCGTTCGAGCGAGGACACGATTTCGATTGCGCTGATTTTTGGCGCTCCGCTGACCGTACCCGCCGGGAACGCCGAGCGTAGCACCTGGATAGGCTTTAGACCGAGCTTCGTCTTGCCTTCCACTTCGGAAACCAGATGGATGACGTGGCTGAAAAGTTCGCATTCCATGTTGCGCGTGACTTTGACCGTTCCGGGTTCCGAGACGCGTCCGAGGTCGTTTCGCGCAAGGTCCACGAGCATCAGATGTTCGGCGCGTTCCTTCGGGTCGCTCAAAAGCTTCTCCTTCAGAAATTCGTCTTCCGCATCGTTCTTTCCGCGGCGGCACGTTCCCGCAATCGGGCGGATAGACGATTTGCCGTTCCGCGAACGGACAAGGCTTTCCGGCGAGGAGCCGACCAACTGGTAACTTCCGAAATCGATGTAGAAAAGATAGGGGGAAGGATTCAGCGTCCGCAGCCTGCGATAGACATCGAGCGCAGGAATTTCCGATTCGAGCTGCAAGCGGCGGGAGGGAACCGCCTGGATGATGTCGCCCGCGACGATTCGCTTCTTCAGTTCCTCGACGTAGTGGACATATTCGTCGTGGCTTTTCTTCAGGTCCGTTAGGACCTTGTACGGGTAATCGTCTTCCGGATCTTCCAGGTAGGAAAAGTCTAGGTTCGAAAGTTTCTTGCGGATGCTGTGGATGGCCTTTTCGAGGTCTATCTCGTGTTCGTTATAATTTAATCCGAACACGTGGAGCGTTTCCGTGAAATGGTCGAAAACGATATAGACATGCCCCACGACAAATTCGGATTCGGGAATTTTCAGCGAATTTTCCTGTCGCGAAAGATGAATCGTATCGCAGCGCGCGCAAAACTCGTAGGAGAGAAATCCGATGCCGGAAGCGGGCAGCGGAATTTTCGCGGGCTTCTCGTTCTCGGACGAAATGCTTTCGAGCGCATCGAGGATGTCCTTTGCCGGGCAAGGCTTGCGTTCGCCTTCGACGACCAGGGAGACACCCTC
>JBNMGX010000480.1:0-1423 GCA_050872465.1 Hallerella sp. | reverse complement strand
TGCGCGCCCATGTCGGTCATCGGCTTGCCGGACTTCCCGAGAATCATCGCGCCGAGCTCGTCGAACGTAAGCGGTTCGGCCATGCAAATCTTCTTGATCGCCTGGACCTTGATCTTCGGAAGGCCGAGGTCCTCGCCGAGCTTGTCGAAATCCAGGTCGTCGGGATCGACTTTGTTGCGCACGAGGATCATCGCCTCGATGAACTTCTCGGCAGGCGAGTATCCCTCTTCGAGTTCCGCCGTCACGATATCCAGGGCTTCGTCGTCCAGGGACTCCTTGACGACCTTCAGGTTCTTCTTGCTGGTCTTCTTCATGTCATTCCTCAGTGAAATTTCTGACGTTTTTATTTACCTTCCCGCTTTGCGAAAGCTGGCATGCGCGATATAATATGCGACGTTGAAGCCAATAGCGCAAGGCTGATCGCGACGGCCGAGCGTGATACGGACAACTGCCCCGAAAGGACGGGTGCCTAGATCGACACCAGGCTTGGTTTCGACATCGATTTCGTCACCGCCGGCGAGGGTTGTCTCCAGTTCCCTCACCGGTTATTTTTCAGGAATTCTCCTTTGTATTCTCTGGGAATTTCGGTATAATACGGGCATGAACGAAGAAATCGAGAAACTCAGGAAACTTGCGGCTCACCAGCGCAGCGATCGACAAGATGGACGAGCTCTTTCTGGCCGGAAAGATGAAGGAAGACATTTGGCGGGAACTACGCTGGCGGACCGTCGAAGTCTGGATTCACCTTCGGACCCAGTATGAGGCACTCCGGCACAGAGACAGTATCAAGAAGATGATAGACGACTTGATGAAGCCTTGAAGAGATGCGAACAGGCGTTAGCAACCTGTTCGCAACTTTCGGAGAATTATAACGCAGTTCCAGGCTTTCGCAAAGGAGAAATCTAGGAAATTCTATTTTAAGATTATTTCCTAGAAATTCCTTTGCAAAACGGTATCGGTTTGTTATAATACAGGCATAAAGCGAAACGAAATGAGAACCTCATGCCTGAAACATGTTTCTACAAGATCGACTACCAGCACCATTCAAGCACGTCGTTCGCATTTGACGAAATGCACGCGGCTGCAATAGTTGAAGCTCCGAAAGACATCTACTTCGACAAGCTCGATTCTTTGTGCCGTCAGAAGATTCCGGGGGTTTTGGCTGCTGAACAAGTTCCATCAAGTCTATATCCGCAAGCTCGTTTAACGAAAGGATCCGACAGATGAAAGTGTTCACGGTATCGACGGAAACGGCACACGAGGCAAAAGTCCCGGTCAAGTGGCATCCTAACGCGAACCTCGGGCGGCCAGGCTTATGGACCGACGTCGAGGACTTGAAGGCCGCCGGGTTCGACCTGCGCGACACGACGATCAGGGCCGAAGCTGAAGTCGAAGTCTTCCGCACGACAGCCGACGGCAGGCC
>JBNMGX010000479.1:0-1432 GCA_050872465.1 Hallerella sp. | reverse complement strand
ATTCCTTACCTCCGACGAAAATTCGGGAATTTTCTGCGGGAAAAATCCAGACGGAATCCGACTGGCCCGCAGCGGATTGTATGCGCCCGTTTTTCGTGGAGAATTTCAGGCTTCCCGTTTGGATTTTGTCGGATGCGGAATCTGCGCCATGGACACTCGAGGTAAAGGCTTTTCCGGAAATTTCCGTCTTGGAAATCCCTACCTGGATGCCGACACGGAAATCCCTCTGCAAATCTTTGGGAAGAACCCTTGCCGGGTATGATGTTTTGCCTGGTTCAGGGATTGAAGAATCCGCTTGGACGGACTGCGACGGGAGTATCGGTGTAAAGGTTTCGGTAGAATCGGATGCTTCTGCAGAGGAAGACAAGGCGCTCTCCGGAGAGACCGCGGCGGTTTCAAGTTGTTCGGAAGAGGATGAAGCATCCGCTGGTTTCGCTTCGACCGGATCGGTGACAAGCGGTGGAAGCGGTGCGCAGCTTGAAAGCCCGATGGCGAGAAACAGCAGCGGAAATCGGCTTATCATCGTTTTCCCGTTTTTCCAGATTCCAGTTTTTTCTTCTCTTTTTTCACCATGTCGCGGAGTTTGGAACGGTTGAGTTCCCTGTCTGCGGTCGAGATGACATCGACAAAGAGCTTGCCGTCAAGATGGTCCGTTTCGTGCTGGAAACAACGGCAGAGAAGCCCTTCGACATTGTGTTCCTCGACTGTCTGCCCGTTCTCGTCCGTGTAGCGGATCCAGATTCTTCCTGGCCGATAGACGTTGCAGAAAACATCCGGGACGGAAAGGCAGCCTTCGTCATAGGGGACGTTTTCCGAATCGGGTTCCGTTCCCCAGCTCGGGTTGAAGATTATCCGGGGAGCGGGCGTCTCATTTTCGTCGGGACGCGCTGGATCGATGACTACCAGGCGAACGTTTTTTCCGACTTGCGGTGCGGCTAGTCCTACGCCTCCGGCATCGTACATCGTGTCGAGCATATCGTGCGCAAGCGCGACAAGTTCCGGCGTTATCGCTTCGACCGGCTTGCATTTTTCGCGCAAAACGGGATTGCCGTAAACCTTGATGTCCAGAACGGCCATTATTTCGCCGCTTTCTTGTCATCCGCATTGAGCACGCGGAGAATGGCAGCCTGTTCAAAGTCGAGCTTCGTGTCGCTTCCGGTTTTGACCGTCACGATATTTCCTTCGATGTTCACGACAGAGCCGATGATCCCCGCCGTTGTCAGGACCTGATCGCCTTTTTTCAAGGCCTTGCGCATCGCATCGAGCTTCTTCATTTCCTTTTGCTTGGGCATGATAAAGAAGAGATACATGACGACGAACATCAGAATGAACGGAAGAAGTCCCATGAACATGGAACCGCCTTGCTGTTCGGCGGGGGCGGCTTCATCGGCGAAGGCGGATGCGGCAAAGACCAGGGCGAGGAGGGCGGAGT
>JBNMGX010000478.1:0-1433 GCA_050872465.1 Hallerella sp. | reverse complement strand
CTTGCGGGTCATGGAATCGTTTGCCTGGGTAAAGACGTGGAATAGCTTCTTGGACTGCTCCGCGGTCATTCCTATTCCGGAATCGCAGACGCTGGTGTAAATCGTCGCCTTGGAATTTTCCAGACAGACAAGTTTCATCTTCAGGATAACCTGCCCACGTTCCGTAAACTTTTCCGCATTGTTGATCAGGTTCGTCAAGATTTGCGTCAAATGCAGCGGATCCCCAAAAACGCGCTCGGGAATATTCGAGTCGATATCCGCCAGCAGTTCAATCGGCTTGCCGGTAATTCGTACGACTGCGATGGAAAGCACATTGGATATCGTTTCTCGGATTGCAAAAGGAATATGTTCCAACTCCTGTTTCTTCGCTTCGATCTTCGAATAGTCCAGAATATTATTGATAATGCCGAGAAGCGATTTTGCCGCATACGAAATCCGGTCTAGATAATGTTCCTGCCGTGGCGTGAGTTCCGTGGCAAGGGCCAGGTCGGACATGCCGATAATCGCATTCATCGGTGTGCGGATTTCATGGCTCATGTTCGCTAGGAACAGGCTTTTCGCCTTGGTAGCTTCCTTGGCTTCCCTTTCGGCTTCGACAATCGGTGTGATGTCCGTGATAAAGAAGAGATATCCCAAGCTGTTGGAATCCTTTGAACGCAAGATGCAGCCTTGACCGTGGCACCAGAGCTGCGTGCCATTTTGCAACGGCAGCTCAAAGTTAGCCGACCAAATGTTTCCGTTTTCGAGAGATTCAAGCGGCATGTCCAGGACGCTTTGCGGGATGCCGACCGCAGCGAGATCATCATAAGATTTTCCGATAAGCGAAGACGTCGGACATCCCAGGATTTTTTCCAGGCATTTGGACACGTAAATGATTTTCAGGTCATTGTCAAAGATGAAAATCGTATTCTGGGAAGAAGACATGATGGCGTCAAGGAACGAATCCTTGCGGACCGCCGCCGTCTCGTCGGAAACTAAAAACAGATAGCGGACAGAAGCGTCATCTTCGATAAGCAGATTGAAGGAAATGTTCCACCATAGAATCTTTCCGTTCTTTTGCTGCAAGACGATTTGATGCTGACCGATTTCGCTTGTCTGCGGTGGGGCATTTCTCTGGGCATTGAGTACAAAGCTCTTGAATTCCGGATTCGGGATGATTTCCCAGAGCGAAGTGCCGAGCAGGTCGCGCCAATCCGAATTGCCGGTCACCTGGGCGATGCTCGTGCTGGTCCTCAGAACATTGAACTGGTTGTCCGTCAGGATGAGCGAAAAATACTTGCTGCCGAGTATTGCATCAAAAATCGTGCTAGAGCTTACGCTGTCCGTCAAATCCTTGAAGACGATTTTTCGGAACAGAATGCGGCTGCCGACCAGCGAAACAAGAATCAGGAAGAAAACGCATCCACCCGCAAACAGGACAAAGTCCTTTGTCT
>JBNMGX010000477.1:0-1440 GCA_050872465.1 Hallerella sp. | reverse complement strand
TCTCCACGCTGCTGGTCCTCGTCGCCTTCAGCGCGGTCGGCGCCATCGACGACATAGCAAAGGTCAAGACAAAGCGTCTCATCGCCAAGGGAAAGGCGAAAGCCGCCTCCTACATGGAAAAGGCCGACGGCATTTCGAGTTCCGTCCGGCTAGGACTCTACTTTCTCTTCAGCCTCGTCATCGCCATTTTCTGCTACAAGTTCATCCCGGACCTCCGCGGAAACCTGACCGTCCCCTTCGTCCCGGTCGATGTATTCCAGATCTACCTGCCGAACTGGGCGTTCATCGGATTCATGACTTTCGTCATCGCGGCGACGGCCAACGGTACGAACTTCACCGACGGTCTCGACAGCCTCGTCTCCGTCCCGATTCTCAGCAGCATGATCTTTGTCGGCGTTGTCGCCTACGTTTGCGGGAATTTCATCTTCAGCAACTACCTGAACGTGCCGTTCCTTCCGGGATGCGACGAGCTCTTTCCGCTCGCGATGTCCGTCGCCGGAGCGCTTCTCGCCTACCTCTGGTTCAACAGTCCCCCGGCGGAAATCTACATGGGCGACGCGGGTTCCGTCGGATTCGGAGCGTGCATCGGCATTATGTTCATCCTGGTCCAGGCAGGGCTTTTCCTCCCTATCGTCTGCGCGATCATCATCGCCGAAGCCTGTTCCGTCCTCTTCCAGATAGGATACTTCAAGTTTACGCGGTTTAGAACCGGCACCGGGAAACGCCTCTTCCTCTGTGCGCCTCTCCACCACCACTACCAGAAAAAGTGGGAGGGCCGCTTCGCTTCCAAGCCTCTGATGAACTCGAAAATCGTCTGGAGAATGCACCTGGTGAGCATCTTCGCGCTCATCGTCAGTTTCGTCATCTTCTTTGGAATCCGCTGATGCCAAGTCCCGACCTTTCCCTAGTCCAAAAGCTCTACGCCAAATTTTCAACGGAAAACCCCACAGCCCCGCAGGCGGACGGGAAGATTTGCCCGATACCGTGGACGCTTGCCACGGAAGACAGACGGCTTGAATTTTTTCTCGAAACGGGCAATCTCCTTTTAAAGCAGGGTGCTGTCGCCGCCTTCTCGCTCGCAGGCGGTCAAGGTTCGCGCCTCGGATTCGACGGTCCGAAAGGCGCTTACGACTTTGGACTTCCCAGCCATGCGACGCTCTTCCGCTTGCAGGCACGACGCCTCATGAACCTGGGCGCAAAGGCGGGAAAGCCGATTCCCTGGGCCATCATGACATCGCCGTTAAACCGCGAAGCGACCGTCAGGCATTTCGAAGAACATTCCTACTTCGGATACAACCGGGACTACATCCGATTCTTCGACCAGGGAATGCTCTGCACATTAAGGCCCGACGGCACGCCGCTTAAGGACGAAAACGGAAACTTCGTCGAAGTCCCGGACGGAAACGGCGGATGCTTCCGCGCACTGGCCCTGAGCGGGAC
>JBNMGX010000476.1:0-1443 GCA_050872465.1 Hallerella sp. | reverse complement strand
CCTTTTCCCACGTCCCTCCAAACAACTGATTCCTGACGACTTACAGTTCGCTAAAACGTCAATTCCGCTTTCCTAATTCCGAATTCCTCATTTCTAATTCCTAACTAATCACTAGCCACTACCAACTAATTCCTGTCTCCTGTTTCCTGACTCCTCTTGACTTTCAACAGCCTCTCACATCGAACGACAGATTTCCCGGACAAAGATTTCCCCGTATTTTTTCAGCTTGAAATTTCCGATGCCCGGAATTTCCGCAAACTCTTCGAGGCTTGTCGGTTTTTGCTCGGCGATTTCCGAAAGGACCTTGTCGCTGAAAATGAGGTAGGCGGGTACGTTTTCCTTTTGGGCGATTTTCTTGCGAAGTTCCCGCAGAGTTTCGAACAGTTCGTCCTTTGCGTCGGAATCGGAAAGTTTAAAGCGGGATTTTGCCGGGGAGTCGTCGTGTTCCTTGACGAGGGCGAGTTCCAGCTTCTTTTCGCCGCGGAGAACGCTCCAGCCGTAGGGCGTTACCGAAAGATGTTCGTCCGGCGCATAGCTCTTTGAAATCGCGCCTAGATGGATGAGCTGCATCAGGTAGGCTTTCCATTTTGCCGGCGGTGTGGATCTTCCGACGCCGTAAGTCTTAAGTTCGTCGTAATGCTTTTCGAGAAGCGCGGAGGAGCGGTTTCCCCGGAGAATGTCGATGATCATCTGGGAATTTTCCGATTCGCGCGTGCGGACGATGGCGGAAAGCGCCTTCTGGGCGAGAATCGAGCCGTCGAAGCGTTGTGGGGGATTCTTGCAGATGTCGCAGTTACCGCAGTCATGGTCGAAAGTCTCGCCGAAGTAGCTGAGGAGAATGCGCCTGCGGCAAATCGGGCTTGTCGCATAGTGTTCGATGCGTCGGAGCTTTTCGAGCTGCAACTCCTTTTCTCCGCTTTCCTCGGCGAACTTCGCGAGCTGCACCATGTCGGAATCGGAATAGAAGAAGAGCGTTTCCGAAGGCATCCCGTCCCGTCCGGCGCGTCCGATTTCCTGGTAGTAGCCTTCCATGTTCTTGGGCGTGTTGTAATGGATGACGAACCGGATGTTCGACTTGTCGATTCCCATGCCGAAAGCGGTCGTCGCGCAGATGACCTTGACCTTGTCGTTCAGAAAATCTTCCTGGATTCGGATGCGTTCTTCGGCTTCGAGCCCCGCATGGTAGGCTTCGGCGTGAATTCCGCACAAATGAAGTTCCCTGGCGAGCGATTCCGTCCCCTTGCGCGAAAGGCAGTAGATGATGCCGCTTTCCCTTTTGCGCTTTTGGATGAACCGCTCGATTTCAAAGAGCTTTTCCCGTTTGCGGTAGTTGAGCTTTACCGAAAGGCTTAGGTTAGGGCGGTCAAAGCTTGATCGTACGATGTTTTCTTTTGGAATGCCTAGCTGGTGCAAAATGTCTTCGCGCGTGGCGGCGTCGGCGGT
>JBNMGX010000475.1:0-1464 GCA_050872465.1 Hallerella sp. | reverse complement strand
GGATTTGACGGGCTGGTTATCAAGCTCGGCAAGGAGTTTTCCCATTTTAAATTTGACAAGGACAAGCTTGCCGTCAAAGCGGCAACGCCCCTTTCGATGATAGCCAGGATGAGCGCAACACTCGGGCTTTCGGGAATGCACCTGCTTGCGGGGATTCCGGGAACCGTCGGAGGAGCGGTTACGATGAACGCAGGAGCCTACGGCGAAGAGATTTCCCAGACGCTGCTTTCGGCAAAGGTTCTCGAGGAAGATGGAAATATCAAGGATTACACGGCTGCGGATTGTAGGTTCGATTACCGGAAATCCGTTTTTCAAAATACACACAAAGTAATTCTCGAAGCGACTTTTCAACTGGCACCGGAAAATTCTGCCGTTCTTCTCGCTGCGCAGAAAAAAATCATGGACGAGCGCAAAGCGAAACAACCGTTGGAATTGCCCAGCGCGGGCTCCGTATTCAGGCGTCCTGCAAACGATTTCCCCGGAGCGCTCATCGAACAGCTCGGGCTGAAAGGCTTTCAAATCGGCGGAGCCCAAATTTCTCCCAAACATGCGAACTTTATCGTCAATACAGGAAACGCGACCGCCCAGCAAATCTACGATCTGTCGGAAATTGCCAAGCAAAAAGTTTTCGAAAATTGCGGAATCAAGCTCGAAAAGGAAATCATCTTTCTCGGAAAATTCCGAACCGTTTCCAAGGCTTGACCGCCCGATAGACAAACGCCCCGACAAGGCCTCCGACAAGATCCGCGCACACGTCGCCCGCCGAGACAGAACGCCCCGGCACAAAGCTCTGGTGAAACTCGTCGAGAATTCCGGAGACAAGGCAAAGCCCAGCGGCACACAGAGCCATCACAAGCGAACGCCGTTCCCACCGGGCATTTGCAAACCACAGACAGAAACACGCCCCGAGAACCGCATACACGCCGCCGTGCATCAGCTTGTCAAAAGGCGAAACAAGCCATGTCATTCCGCTCCCCGGAATCGCCGACGTGCGAAAGATCATCGCGAGCAGGAGAATCCCGGGAATGTAGCGAAACAAGGGGTAGCGTTCCAAAAAACCTTCAAAACTTTTCATGGCAAAAATCTAGAAAATGCGAATATCTCCAAAACAAAATCCCCGGAAAAAATTCTATTTTGAAAAGATGAATTTCATCGCGCATTACGGCTCCCCCATCGGAAACATCACGCTCGCAAGCGATGGCGAAAACCTGACGGGCCTCTGGTTCGACGGACAAAAGTACGACCGGGACACCGTCCACGATTCAAATCCCGCGGAAAAGGATTTGCCGATTTTCTCTTCCGCCAAAAAATGGCTCGACATCTACTTTTCGGGAAAAGCCCCGAACTTCACGCCTTCCCTGAAAGTCGAAGGCTCCGCTTTCAAGAAGCTGGTTTCGGAAATCATGCGGGAAATTCCGTTCGGCCATTCGACGACTTACGGTGAAATCGCCAGAGAAGTCGCTC
>JBNMGX010000474.1:0-1465 GCA_050872465.1 Hallerella sp. | reverse complement strand
GATGGAATCCGCAGCCCGCTCCGGGATTTCCTGTTTTTCGTCTTCGAAAAATGCAGGTCCCGCCGACTCGAGGACATTGAACACCAGAATCGAATGGTGGGCGGAAAGGGCGCGGCCCGTCTCGGCGATGACATTCGGATGCGGCAGAGAGAACTTCTCGCATGTCTCGTAAATGGAATAGACGATATCGTTTGCATATTCCTGGATGGAATAGTTCACGGAACCCGTTCCCGCGCTGCGGCTACCGTCATAATCCACGCCTAGTCCACCGCCGACATCGACAAACTCCACGTTCATCCCGGCCTGTTTCAGCTGCGCGTAGAATTCGGAAATTTCCCGCAAGCCGGACTTTACTTTCCGAATGTTCGTAATCTGGCTTCCCAGGTGGCAGTGGATGAGCCGGACGCAGTCGCACATCTTTTCTTTGCGGATGAGGTCGAGCGCATGAAGCAGATCCGAACTGCTCAGCCCGAACTTGCTGTGATAGCCTCCGGATTCCTCCCACTTGCCCTGCCCGGAAGAAGCGAGCTTTATCCGCAGCCCGATATTCGGCTTCACCCCGATACGCCTCGAAATTTCGATGATCATTGGAAGCTCGTTCATCTTCTCCACGACGACGAAGATGTTCTTTCCCATCTTCTGCGCGAGAAGCGCGAGCTCGATAAAATCCTCGTCCTTGTAGCCGTTGCAGATGATGAGCGACGCCGGGTTGTCCATGTTCGCCAGCACCGCATGAAGCTCCGGCTTTGAACCCGCTTCAAGACCGATGTTGAACTTTTTTCCGCGACGCACGACTTCTTCGAGGACCGCCCGCTGCTGGTTCACCTTGATGGGAAACACATCGTAAAAGGATCCTTTGAAACCGTATTCCTTGATGGACTTGTTGAAGCATTCGTTGATTTTTTCAATCCGCGTATCGAGAATGTCGGGAAACCGGAGAAGGAGAGGCGTCGGCATATCCCTCAGATCGAGTTCCTGGACAAGCTTGTAAAGATCGATTTCCGGGCCTTTGTCGCGAAGCGGACTGACTGTCGCATTTCCTTCCTCGTTGATATCAAAGTAGCCAATTCCCCATCCGCGGACATTGTAAAGGTCCCGAGAATCGTCGATACGCCAATTTTTCATTTCGTGCGTGCACCTCTTTTGGTTGTGAAATTCGGGGAAAACAATAGAAAAAAACAGCGTCGCTTTTAAGGCTTCTAGAGCATTTTCTATTTTCGGACGCAAAGTTTTACATTCAAGAGGCTCTATGTCCCAAATCGCCAATTTTTTCTCGGAATACTGGGTCGTTATTTTAATCCTGGTCATTCTTGTCGTCGTTTTTGCCGCAATCCGCGCCGTGCGGAAGGTCATGAAGGAAGGCGGCGGAGCCTTTAACATGGAAACCATCCGCAAGAACTCCGAACCGAATCGCGAAGTCATCCGCTACAAGGGAAGGGCGATGCTCAAGGACGCAGATGTCGTG
>JBNMGX010000473.1:0-1467 GCA_050872465.1 Hallerella sp. | reverse complement strand
CTGCCCGCGGTAAACCCATCCCGAAACGCCAAGAACAACGACAGAAAGGCAACAGGCAAAAGACAGTACGCGTCGCCTCTCAAAAATTTCACACGCGGCAAAAACTGCGAGCAAAATTCCAGCGACAAAAACTGTCACGGGAAGCAGAAGCGGGACGATTCGCGCAAAAGGAAACTCCGGAGCGTTGCACACAAAGTAAACCGCAAAAACCGAAGAAACAAAAATTCCCGCAGCAAGGGATACTCCAAAAGGCTTCGCGGCGAATCCCGCATCCGTAGAGATTTCGGAACTTTCCGAAACGCGAGAGTTTCGCAACAACCTTTGCGCGGCAAAATTCGCCAAGGAAAACACCAAGCAAAAAGCCCCGACGCCAAACGGAAAAAAGCCCCAATCGACTGCGGTCCAATCGAGCATTTGCGGCTGCACCAGGGAAAGCCTCTCCCACCAAAGTGCGCCAAGGACCGAACAGGAAAGCGCAAAGCGGGAAACCGGACGTTCGCGCACCGAAGAAATCCAGAGAAGCTGGGGCAAAAGAAATCCAAAAACGAGAATTTCGGGATGCCAAACATCCTTCATCGCGGTTTCCCAAATCCAAAAGGCGAGCATCGCCCAGGAAAAAGCGAGAAGAATTTCCTCCACGCGGCGAACCCTTTTTCCAAAAAGCACGAGCAAGGCGAGGACCAGTGCAACTCCCGAATACAGCGCACCGAAGATAAAGTAAAGCGGGAAATAGCCGCCGAGCCATTCCGGCACAAAGGTAACGGAAAAGTCCATCGAAACAATCGTGTGCACCCAGAGGACAAGCGGAAAAAGCATCCAGGCAAACGGTTTCCGAAATTTTTTGAGAGAGGAAAATCTTTCGGCAAAAAGATGGAGCAAAAGATAGAGCGTAGAAAGCGTCGCATAGGCGAGAATCGACATAAAGTCCCAGACCAGCGGGGATTCGACATTCACAAAAAACTCGCGAAGATTTCCGATGGGGAGCATTTCATAAAAACGCCCGGGGATTCCCAGATGGATCAGCGGGAAAATTCCGGCAACGCAGAGGGAAGCGAGGGTCGAAAGTTCCGCGGTCAAGGCAACCCGCCGTTGCCATCGCACGCCCAGCACAAAGAGTATCGCCGAAAAGAAAGTCCCCGCATGGGCAAGGCCTATCCAGAAGACAAAATTCGCAATCGGCGTCCCCCAAAAAAGCTCCTGGGAAACCGCCCAGGATTTCGGCCCATCCCAAAGCGCCATATCGACGGAAAAGAATCCGACAAGAAAAAGCACAAGCCCGAACAGAAAAATTTTCCGGTTCATCCTCTCCCTCGCAGATAGACGACAGCCGGGGAAAACTTCGCCACGGATTCCGGAGCATAGATCGTCCGATTTTGTGCATAGCGCACCAGAGCCGATTTCGGGTCGAGCCAGTTGCCAAAGAGAATCGCCTGCTTCGGGCAGGCTTCCGCACAGGCGGTCGTCACG
>JBNMGX010000472.1:0-1467 GCA_050872465.1 Hallerella sp. | reverse complement strand
TTAAAAGACTACGAGGCTTCTCAAGCGAAACTCGTCCGGGCCGGAGCCTTTGTCCAAGTGGCCTGGGGAACGCTAGCGGGAAAGCCTTCGCAAAATGGCGACGCCGAGCCGAAAACGCCATAAGACCTGTTGCAGCTTACAGGACTTTTTTCCGGCGAGAAAATCCGTCGCATTTTTTTTGTGACGACGGTATTCAGCCAGAGGCTTTTCCAAAAAGGAAACCCGGAATTTTTTTTCGGCACAAATTCCAATCCATTGGTCGTGCATCGGGATCCTTTCCGGAAACGGCAGCGCACAGAAAAGCAGCTCGCGCCGAAACGCCATGCAGCAGCCCGTAAAGCTGTTTTTCAGCCAGTTCAAAAAGACGCCGTGCCGCGGAGGCCGAACCTCAAACATCCGGACGCCTTCTTCCCACTTGCCGTTTGCCTTTTGCGCATAAATAAACGCATCGGAAAGAACCAGATCGGACGTTTCGAGGGCGCGAAGCATCTCCACCCTTTTTGTCGGAAGCCAAATATCGTCCTGATCCGAAAGAAACAGGAATTCGCCATGGGCGGCCTTCAGGGCGCGCTCTAGGTTGTAAACGGGGCCGAGCCTTTTGGGATCTGCAGAAATCAGGCGGATTCGAGCATCGGAAAAGCCTTCCAGGATGCGGAGCGTTCCGTCTGTGGAACCGTCATCGGAGATAATTAGCTCGTCTTCTTCAGAGAGCTGCGAAAGGATGCTTTCAATCTGTTCCGAGAGGAACGCCTCTCCGTTGAAGGTCGTCATGCAGACCGAAATCATCCGGTTTCCTCCCGATAAATTTGGACGAGTTTCCGAGCGGTCTCCTTTTCGTCAAAGCGGGACGCCATTTTGCGCGAAGCCTCCGAAAAGCCTTTTCCGGAAAGGTCTCTTGCCGTAAAAGCGTCCAAGGCGTTTTCAAACCCCTTTTGCATTTGGGAGAAATCGCCATTTTCAACGAGAAAGCCCGTTTCGCCATTTTGGACAATCCCACGAAGCGACGGAAGAAAGGTCGATACGACGGGAAGTCCGCACGCCATCGCCTCGCGGACGACAAGAGGCCCGCTTTCAAATTGCGAAGCAAAGACGAAAGCCGACGCACCTTTTAAGAATGCGGAAACGTCAGGCAAAAAGCCGGACAGTTCCACTTGCGATTCCAGTCCCAGAGTTCGAATTTCGCGTTCCACGTTTGCGCGGTCGGGGCCCTCGCCTGCAATTCGAAGCGTTCGCCCGGTCCGTCTGAGCCACGGCGCACACAGCCGAACAAGAAGCGGTATGCGCTTTGACGGAATCAGTCTCGAAACGGAAACCAGCGGGCCATCCGGCGAATAGGCACTTACGCCCGAAAACCGTTCTAGCTCAACCCCGAGTTCAACGGTCCGGATTTCGCGATGAGAACATTCCCGCCAGGCTTCGGAAATACGATCCGAAACCGAGAGGACCCGGTCAAAATTTTTGATTTTT
>JBNMGX010000471.1:0-1474 GCA_050872465.1 Hallerella sp. | reverse complement strand
CCGTAGCGAGCCGCATGCAATCGACAACCGAGATGATGCCGTCGAGGTGACACGGGAGCGGCTTTCCGTCGCGGCTTTTCAGCTTGGACCCCATGAGCGTAATCGTCTGCGCAATCGGGAGCGGTTCACAGATGCCGCTCGCTTCGATGAGGATATAGTCGAACTTGTCCTGCTCCAGAATCTGCGCAATTTGTTCGAGAAGGTCCGTCTTGAGCGTGCAGCAAATGCAGCCGTTCGAAAGCGGCACGACGGAATCCTTCTGCTGGACATTTCCGCCCTTTTCGATTAGCGTCTGGTCGATGTTCACTTCGCCGATGTCGTTTACGATGACTGCGACATGGTATCCCTGCTGGTTGTTCAGAACGTGGTTCAGGAGAGTGGTCTTGCCCGCGCCGAGGTAACCGGCGAGAAGCGTAATGGGAACTGATTTCATCTTAGAACTCCTTGTCTTAGAAATTCGAAACGTCTGGTTCCGAGAGGTTCGTTATCGGTAGCGGCAATCCGTCCGCAGGCGACACCGTCCGGCAAAGCTCCGATTCGCCAAGCGTCTTCCGGAAAGCCTTTTGCAGATTTTCCAATGTAAACTCGGGAATTTTCTTGCGCAACAGATGCGCCTTGGCAAGCTCTTCCGTATAGGCTTCGAGCGGGACGGCGTGATAGTTTCCCGTCTCCTGCTGCGTTACCGAAGCTTCGAGCGTCGCCGCGAAAATTTCGATTTTTTTCCCGTCGGCCCTTTGCGTCTTTCGCACGGCAAACTTCGCCACCCCGCCCAAATTCGTTTCGAGCTGCTGCTGGTTCGAGATGAAATTCCCGAGCGACCAGTAAACAAGCGCACGGTTTCCCGCCGCCGTCGTAAAAACCCCGTAAGGCTCGATGACATGGGGATGCGCGCAAACGAGGATATCCGCTCCGGCATCGATCGCCTGCTCTGCTTGCCGCATTGCCTCCTCAGTCGGAAGCTCCGTATATTCCGTCCCGAAATGCAAAAAGGCAACGGTCACCTCCGCGCGGGCTTCCGCCTTTCGCACCCGAGAAACCCAGTCACCGTTCGAATCCAGAAGATCCACGAGATACGGGCGATTTTCCGGCAGCTTCTGGCCGTTCAGTCCGTATGTGAAGTTCACAAAGGCGAAGCGGATGCCGTTCCTTTCGAGCGTAAAGACCGAATCCCGGTCAGCCTCCGTCGCATGGATTCCCAGAGCCTTCGCCGGTTTGTCCTTCCAAAAGTCGAGCGTGTAATCGACAGCGCCTTCGCCACGGTCTATCGTATGGTTCGTCGCGTGGGTCACGATGTCAAAGCCCGCGGCGATTTCGGCAAGGCCCAGCTCTTCCGGCGACCCGAAGCTCGGATAGGACGAATAGCCTTCGCTCCGCGGAACAAAGACCGTCTCCTGGTTCACCACGGCGATGTCCGCCGATTCGATGTCCTTTTTCCAATGCGCAAAAATTCCGTCGAAATGGCATAGGCTAGAAT
>JBNMGX010000470.1:0-1479 GCA_050872465.1 Hallerella sp. | reverse complement strand
AAGGAATCGTCGAGACGATTTGCCGAAGAAGCCTCGTCCGCACAGCTCGAAAAGAAAACGGGAAAAGCCGCCAAAAAAACGCAACACAGCAAACGGAAAATTTTCAAAGAAGCCATAGCGAAAATTTAAAAATTAAAATTCCGGCGGTCCATCACGACATAGAAACTGTCCGAGTAAACGATTTGCCATTCGGGATTTCCAGCCACAGCGGAAGCTAGATTTTTCCACGGGGTGAAATAGCGAACCGATAAAAGAACTCGCCCGATGTGAAGCGAATCCGCATCGGGGAAAAAGGTTTCCGGATTTTGCGCATAGCCGAGATACGTCGAAAGAAAAGCGGAATCCTTGAGGATGAATCTTCCGTCGGCATAGGTTTTCAAGCCCCGGATATTCCATTCCAGAAATCCGCCCGAACGGTCGTCGTGAAAAATTCGAAAACCTCCGGGAAGCGGATGATTCCGAATAAACGATGCTGCTCCGACCGGTACGCGCTCCGGTGAAACGAAGACAAGCGAACCGTCCCGGATGTAGGCGGAAACGCTCCGAAGAAAGAATCCGACGGTAAAAGCCAGGATGAAGCATCCGGCCCAAGCTTCGCATCGGCGAAAGCGGACAAGTTCTCTTGCCGATAAAATTCTTTCCCAGAGAAGCCATATAAAAGGAAAGAAAAAGAGCGAAAGATTCCGCTCCGCGATGACGGCAAGAATGCAGGCGACAAGAATCCATGCCGAGCGAAACGAAATTTCCGTGCGCAAGCGGCGGAGAAGAAAAACGGAGGAAACGAGAATGGCAAAAAGCAAGGCGATCATCGCAACTTCGTTTTCCCCGCGGAAAAGAAGCGTCAGCGGAGAACGGTTCTCGGCGATTTCCCGGGAAAAGATTTGCGACGACGGCGAACCACCGACAAGACGATCCAAAAGCCCGAGCGGATAGAGCCAAAGCAAAACGCCTTGGGGACGCCAAAGCGGAACGGTCAGAAGCGCGAAAAAAAAGATTTCGCTTCCGCATTTCTGGTTTTTGGGCAAGCGCTTCCAGGAAAAAAGCAGCCACAAGAAGGACACCCCAAAACCGAGCGTGAACAGCCCCTGCGTCCGCACCCAGCACCATTCGACGACGAGGAGCGAAACGACGGAAAGGAAATACCGCACCGAGAAACGCTTTTCAAGTTCGGGCAGAACGTTCCAGAAAATCCCGAGAAAAAACATCGAAGCGAAAACCGGTCGGCATTCCAGCGCATAGCGAAAGATGAACGCAAGCCCGACCGCCAAGGAAAATCCAAGGAACGAAATGCGGCGTTTGACGGGGAGAATCCAGAGAAGCGCAACCGCTCCCCAGGCGAGCGATTTGAAGAGAACCAGCCCGAAGCTCCCGAACTTCGAAAAAACAAAATGGACGAAGAGCTGGAAGTAGAAATGGATGTTAATCCACGGTGAGCGCGAGGCCGTCCAGCAGAACGGATCACTTTCGGTCGGGCCGTTT
>JBNMGX010000469.1:0-1482 GCA_050872465.1 Hallerella sp. | reverse complement strand
GTCGATATCACAAACGACGGCTGGTTCGGAAAAAGCACCGCAGCGGCACAGCACCTGAACCAGATCCGCTACCGGGTCATCGAAAGCGGCTACCCGGCGGTCCGTTGCACCAACACGGGAATTTCCGCATTCATCGACCAGTTCGGCAACGAGGACATGAAAACGGAACTCTACACGGAACGCGTCATCACTCGAAAAGTTCCGCTCCGCAGCCGGGACACGCTCTACTTCCACATCGGGGACGCCGTCGAATACGGGCTTCTCGGATTTTTCTTCGCCTATCTAATCGCGCTCTGGGGATTTTCCAGATACGGTCGTCGCCAGAATCTTACGTAAAAGGTCTGTCGGGAACTGCTTAAAATCCGTACGAATGTCCGTTAGATACCGAAAACGTTTTCGAGGATATAACAGACCGTATTTTCCAAATCCGCCTGTTGCCGTTTGCTCACTTCCGCATACCGAATCTTCGCCCGCTCAGCGTAATCCTGGAAGATGCCTCCGTCTAACAGCTGAATCATCCGGTTCCGAATTTCGCTCTCGGAATGCGGATCGAAATACAGCGCTGCGTCCCCGCAGATTTCGGGAATCGACGTGGAACCGCTCGCCGCCACCGGGACACCATAGCGCATCGACTGCACTGGCGGATAGCCAAAGCCTTCGTTAAGCGACGGGAAGATAAACGCATACGCTTTTTGGTGCAGCAGTTCAAGCAGTTCCGTTTCCACGTAGTCCAAAAAGACGAAACGCTCCGGATGGCGGAGATTCTTCCGATAGACGTTCGAATTCGGCACGCCCGTCACGACAGCCCTAAACTCCGGCTCGTCATTCAAGAAAATTTCGGCGAGGCCGTCAAAAGCCTTCACCGCCAAGAGATTGTTTTTTTCCCAGCGCGCCCCACTCGTCAAGAGAAAATATTTTTTCGGAAAAATCCCAGCCGGAAGCGTTCCCGCGGGTTCGGCACTTTCCATCGGGCTATAAAAGACCGGAATTTCCACGCGCGAAAGTTCCGGGAAAAAATTCCGAATCGAAGCGCGACTGTGCTCGCTCACCGTAATCGCGAGAACCTTTCCCTCTGCAATCCGATGCGCGAGCCGTTCATACTTCGGCTTGTAAAAATACTTCTTCCACAGCTCGCGGTAACGCACAAGCGCTTCCGCCTTTTGCGAAAAACTCCTTGCGAATTGAATTCCCAGCGGGCTGTATTTCATTTCAAGCGCGCGAACCCCGTGCCACGTAAAGACAAAACGCGGAACCGAAACATCCCACTTTTTCTCTAACGAATAAAGCGGCGTATAAAACGTGTCAATCCGGTTTTCATCGATTATCCGCTGCGGAGTCTTTTCGTTTATGTCGAACAGGGAAACCCGATACTTTTTACAGGCGGAAACGATTTTCGGGTCTAGATACTTTTTCGAATCAAAAGCCGCGCAAAGACGGACATCCGGCGAAAGCGGTTCCGCACCTTCAAACAGTTTGCGGAGC
>JBNMGX010000468.1:0-1482 GCA_050872465.1 Hallerella sp. | reverse complement strand
GAACTTTTCCTCGAAAACCTATCAAAAGAAAACAGCGAGCAATGAAACTTCCTTTTCGAGAAGAAGATTCCAACAAGGCGACATTCGGCAACATCTTGAATATCGCCGGTTCCCTGAATTACCGGGGAGCGGCCTACCTGTCATCGGTGTCCGCGCTTCGGGTCGGAGCCGGATACGTCACGCTCGCCGCAATCCCTCCTGTCATCGAAGCGGTTTCCGCCCAGATGCCAGACGCTGTATTTTTGCCGCTTCCGCAGAACGGGCCGATTCTTTCCAAGAAAGCCGTTCCAGTCATCGGAAACATTTTAAAGCCTTCGACAGTTTGCGCCTTTGGCTGCGGACTCTCCGCCATCGGAGCGCCATTTGATTATCTGATAGAACTTGTCAATCAAATTCTCCAGCTATTCATTGAACAAAAAACGCTTTGCGTCCTCGATGCCGATGCGCTCAATGCGCTTTCCCGTTCTTCCGAAACATTTCGGTTTGACGGTCGGGCTGTGATGACTCCGCATCCCAAAGAGCTTTCCCGTCTGCTGCACACCGACCTGGAAAGTGTTCAATCAAACCGCGTCAATGCCGCCCGGGAAGCCTCCCAAAGGTTCGGAGCGATCGTTCTCCTCAAAGGACACAAAACCGTCATCGCTAACGGAAACACCTATTACATCAACGAAACGGGAAATTCCGCATTAGCCAAGGCAGGTTCGGGAGACTGTCTCACCGGAATCATCGCCGGGCTTTTGGCGCAAAAGATGGAAACTTTCAATGCGGCGATTCTCGGCGCAAAGATCCACGGCATCGCCGGAGAAATCGCATCCGCAGAACTTTCGGAATACGGAGTTCTCGCATCGGATTTGCCGCGCTACATTCCCCAGGCGATCCAAAAAATTCAAAGCGACGAAATCAGCTGATCCATCGCAGCGAAACAGGCGTCTGCGCGTTCTTCGTTCTGCTTAAAACTCATGGCGGGTTCTTCAATTCGGAACATCGGAAATTCCCCAAAGACATCTTCGCGATTTTTCGGATAACAGCCTTTGCGCACAAAATAAATTCCATATAGAACCGGGAGCACTTCCGAATTTAATTCGATGAAAAAATCCATCGGAGAAATTCCAGCCTGGACTTTCGTCCATTCGCCGAGAAGATGCAGTTTTCGATTTTTCAGTTCCCGTTTGCACTCGCTACGCAAAGCCAAATCGTCCGGTGTAAAATCCGTCAGCGGAGCTGCGCCAAACAAAGGAGCGTTCTTCTTTGAAATATGCAAAAATTCCAGCGGATAGACTGTCCGGTTTGTTTGTACAAATTCTTCGGAAAAGAAGAACCCGAATTTTAAATTGTCCGCATCCATTTTCCGTTTCAAGCGGTGTAGCAGCGAAAGGTCGCTCGGGCGGACATCCTTGAAAATAAAACTGACCTGCCACGATTCGTGAAGCGCGTCAAAGCCTTCATAAAGACAGTTTCCATGTAAAAACGCACTCTTTAAAT
>JBNMGX010000467.1:0-1484 GCA_050872465.1 Hallerella sp. | reverse complement strand
GTTTAAAATCGATCCGTCTTTTGAACAGATTTCTCCGCTCTACTATTCCGATATTTCGTCTCGCTGGAATCCTTCCGATACGGGAATCGACGCACCGAGCAATTTTTTAAAACGCATCGCCGATTCGCCGTTCTATGATTCCGTGCAGATCCAGATGGATTCCGCAGGGGTTGCGAAAGTTTCCGCATCGGCGACATCGATTCTCGAATTTCGGGTCGGAGGCTTCGGTTCCAGTTTGACGGGACCCTTGGCGTATGCGGGACTGGATTTTCGTTTTGTGAACCAGTTTGAATACGCGCTTTCCGTTGACGGCTTTGTAGGGGAATACTCGTATGCTGTCCGTCCCGAATTTCTGATGCGCGGTTTCTTCGGCTATCGCGGAGAGTTCTCTGCAAGGGGGAACATTTCTAGGTTGCGTCCGCTTCTCGGCTATTTTTCGGAAGCTTCGAAAGCTTTGCGCATTCGGGAAGTTCGGGAAAACGATGCGGAGTTGCGCTTTGCCTGGAAGGATTCCCTGGCGGACTTTTCGCTGGATATCCTCCTCGGAAAATCCGAGTTCAGAAATTTTCACGAAGCGGAAACTTTTTTTGTAAACACCCTGTATCCTAAAATTTCGTTTGTACGCAATCGCGGCGGGTTTGAAGAATGGTTTGGCGACTGCGGCTACCGGATTTCTGGCAGTCTGGGATTTCGTTCGGTGAACTTGACGGATGGAACCGGCGACGCTCCGCTTTACTTGGCATCGACCGTGGACGCCCAGAAATTTTTCGCACCGACCCGCTTTTTTTCCCTGGGAGTTGGAGCCTTGGCAGGGATTCACATTCGTCGGGAATCGGGCGAGGGCTACGTCTATCCCGATCCGCTTGCCACGTGGAGCGACGGAACGATTCGGGCGGTCGATATCTGGTATCGGATGCATTCGGCGCTTTCCCCTTGGAGCGCTTCCTGGAATTTTTTGGAAACGGCGACCCATCACTATGCGGCAGCCCGGGCTAGCCTTGGCGTGCACGGACGCTTTTTCGGAGCGTGGCTTTTCGCTTCCTACATGCGCGATTTCGAAGAAAACCCTTTTGTCGATTTGGAGGCGGATCGCCTGCTTTTCGAACCGATGGCTCGTTTTGCCTACCGGACGCTTGACATTCGCCTAGGTTTGCATCGAATCGTTTCCCTGAGCGATTTTTCAAAGCTGAAAAACATCAGCGATTTCAGCCTCTTTTTCCAGGTCGGTGCGAACTGGTAATCATTCACCGCGGTTCTTGGCCGCTTGCGATTTGTAGCGGTTGTGTTCCGAAAGGCTCCCCGCAAAGAAATGCGTCCCCGAACCATCGTCTTTTGCGACAAAGTAAAGCGCATCGGTCTTTTGCGGATAGAGGACCGCTTCGACGGCCTTGCGTCCCGGATTGGAAATCGGCCCGGGCATCAGGCCCGGAAAACGCCGCGTATTGTAAGGGTTATCGCTTTGAAGCTGGCTTTTGTAGATAGGG
>JBNMGX010000466.1:0-1486 GCA_050872465.1 Hallerella sp. | reverse complement strand
GTGTGCACGGGAATGACATTGTACCGTGTATCGCCTCCAAAAATCTAAACGTCCGCGGTTCTGACCACTGCCCACTAACCACTGTCCACTAAGCTTAGACGTCTGCGGACTAACCCCTAAAATCCCAATCCAAGCTTCCCAAACAAAGCCCTTTTTCTATTTTTGAAGTATGAAAAATTTTTACGTTACCACTCCGATTTATTACGTCAACGACGCCCCGCACATCGGGCATTCCTATACGACCGTTCTCGCCGACATCCTCACGCGATTCCACAAGCTCCTCGGCTACCAGACATTCTTCCTCACCGGCACCGACGAGCACGGGCAAAAGGTCCAGCGCGCCGCCGAAAAGCGCGGAGTCTCCCCGCAGGAACACGTCGATGAATACAACCTGCGCTTCAAGAATCTCTGGAAAAAAATGGGCATCGACTACGATTACTTTATCCGCACGACCGACGCCGACCACAAGAAATTCGTGAGCGACTGCCTGCAGATGCTCTGGGACAAGGGCGAAATCTATTCCAAGGAATATGAAGGCTGGTATTCCGTCGGCGAAGAACGCTTTTTCACGCAGGACGAACTTGACGAAAACGGCTGCGACCCCATCAGCCATCGCCCGGTCGATTGGATCAAGGAAAAGAATTATTTCTTCAAGATGGGAAAATACCAGGAGCGTCTCATCGAATATCTGGAAAGCCATCGGGACTGGATTGTCCCGGACTACCGCTGGAACGAAATTCGCGGATTCCTGAAACAGCCGCTGAACGACCTTTGCATCAGTCGCCCGAAGGCCCGCCTCAGCTGGGGAATTCCCCTGCCTTTTGACGAAGACTATGTGACATACGTCTGGTTCGACGCCCTGCTGAATTACGTGAGCGCGGTGATGAAAATCGACGAAAAGGGAAATCTCGTTCCGAAAAGAAACTTCCCGGATGGCGAGACGATCTGGCCTGCAACGTATCACCTGGTCGGAAAGGACATCATCACGACGCACAGCGTCTATTGGCCGACGATGCTCTTCGCACTGGGATTCCCGCTCCCGAAGCACATTCTCGCCCACGGCTGGTGGCTCGTCGGAAACGACAAGATGAGCAAGACGACGGGGAATGTCGTAAACCCGATGGAATACATGGAAAAATACGGAGTCGATGCGTTCCGCTACTACCTCGCCCGGGATATGGTCGTCGGACAGGATGCGAGCTTCACCCACGAAGGCTTCGTGCGCCGCATCAACAGCGATCTCGCAAACGACCTCGGCAATGTCGTGAACCGCGTCCACCGTCTGGTCCTCACGAACTTCGACGGAACGCTCCCGAAGCCCGGACCGTTCGCAGACGAAGAAAACAGCGTTATCGAAATCGCAAACCGCCTTTCCAAAACGGTTCCCGAACTTCTCGAAAACGTCAAACTCTCGCAGGCCGTCGAGGAAACGCTCTCGCTCGTCCGCGCGGTGAACCGCTACCTGGAGCAGAAAGCCCCCTGGAAG
>JBNMGX010000465.1:0-1498 GCA_050872465.1 Hallerella sp. | reverse complement strand
TAACCGAAAAAAAGTTTGAAAATCGGAAAACAAATTTGTCACATTTCAAAATTCCATTCTTGTTGAATTTTCGCAAATTGGGAATTTCCCTACAAATTTCACCATTTTAGACATTTTTGTCATTTTTTATTTTTTTTCGGGAAAACCTCGCGGAAACGCCATTTGTTATATTTCAAACGCCAAACAACATTGTTTCATTGGAGATACAGATGGCACTCACAAACGCATACCTCAAGAAAGTTTACGACAAGGTCGTCGCCAAGAATCCGGGCGAAGCCGAATTCCACCAGGCTGTCCGCGAATTCCTCGAATCCCTCGAACCGGTCGTCGAAAAGGACAAGTCCTACGAAACGAACGGCATCATCGACCGCATCGTCGAACCGGAACGCCAGATTATCTTCCGCGTCTCCTGGGTCGATGACAAGGGCAACATCCAGGTCAACCGCGGCTATCGCATCCAGTTCAACTCCGCCATCGGACCTTACAAGGGCGGTCTCCGTCTCCATCCGTCCGTCAACGCCTCGATCCTCAAGTTCCTCGGCTTCGAGCAGATTTTCAAGAACAGCCTGACCGGGCTTCCCATGGGCGGCGGCAAGGGCGGTTCCGACTTCGATCCGAAAGGCAAGAGCGATGCGGAAGTGATGCGCTTCTGCCAGTCCTTCATGACCGAGCTCACGAAGCACATCGGCGCGGACACGGACGTTCCGGCTGGCGACATCGGCACGGGCGCACGTGAAATCGGCTACATGTTCGGGCAATACAAGCGCCTCCGCAACGAATGGACCGGCGTTCTCACCGGCAAGGGACTCTCCTACGGCGGTTCGCTCGCGCGCACCGAAGCGACGGGCTACGGCCTCTGCTACTTCACCCGCGAAATGCTGAAGAAGATGAAGAACGACACCTTCGAAGGCAAGACGGTCGTCATCTCCGGTTCCGGAAACGTCGCCATCTACGCTTGCGAAAAGGCGCAATCCTTCGGCGCGAAGGTCGTCACCATGTCCGACTCGAACGGATATGTCTATGACCCGAACGGCATCCAGCTCGACATCGTGAAGGACATCAAGGAAGTCAAGCGCGGACGCATCAAGGAATACGCCGAACGCGTCAAGGGCGCCGAATACCACGAAGGCTGCAAGGGCGTGTGGACCGTGAAGTGCGACATCGCCCTTCCGTGCGCAACCCAGAACGAACTCGACCTCGCCGGAGCGGAAGCGCTCATCAAGAACGGCGTGTTCGCTGTCGCCGAAGGCGCCAACATGCCTTCCACCCCGGAAGCCATCGAAGCGTTCCAGAAAGCGGGCGTCTTCTTTGGACCGGCCAAGGCGGCGAACGCCGGCGGCGTCGCGACATCCGGACTCGAAATGAGCCAGAACTCCGAACGCCTCTCCTGGACATTCGAAGAAGTCGATAAGAAGCTCGACGGCATCATGACGAACATCTTCCACACCGTCTATGACGCGGCGGAAAAGTTCGGCCATAATGGCAACCTGGTCATGGG
>JBNMGX010000464.1:0-1501 GCA_050872465.1 Hallerella sp. | reverse complement strand
GGCAATCGCTGGGCCAATTTTGGGATCGTTTCTATACTTTTCGAAGCATTTTAGCCAGCTCCCGGTGGTTCATCGCTTCTAGGCGCATGGCGAGATCTTCGCGTTCTTCGGCATCCATCATCGGGATTTCCTTTTCGTAGCGTTCCAGGTAACGCGAAAGCCTGTCCCATTCGCCGAGTGTCGCTAACAGGTTTACATAGTCGGTCGAAACATAGACGCCGAGCCGGAATTTCTCATGGGAATCGAGCAGTTCTTCTTTGCGGGATGGAGACACCACCTGGCAAAGGCTCATCAGGTGGTATTCTTTCGGAAACTTTTCGTAAAGTTTTTCCGCCAGTTCCAAGGCGTCTTTATTCTTTTCTTCCTTGAAGAGAATTCCGATTTTCAAATCCAGATATTCCTCTTCGTCGGAGCCTTCGGGAGTCTTGACTTCATCCATCAGCCGGTTTGCATTCGCCAAGTCTCCCGCGACATAGTACGCGTTTGCCACATCGACAAGCGTTTTGTTGGAACGTTCCGATTCTTTCAAGAATGCGACTTTTTCGTAAAGTCCCGGATCGCTTGCGCCGTCTGCCAAATCCAGAAGCCCCGAGAAGATTTCGTCTTCGTTTTCCAGATCGTGCGTCGCTACGGTCGAAAGGACGTCTTCCGCCAAGCGTTCCGTTTCTTCCTTAGAAAGGAAATCCTGCGCGCCCAAAAAGACTTCCGACCGAACCTCTTCCCCTGCGGAATTGACCAGCAAATCGTGCATCAAGTTCAATACGTATTCGCGATTTTCGCAAACCTCCGCCTTTTCCGTGAAAAGCGAAGCGGCGTCCGCAAACAAATCCTCTACCGCATCCAAGAGTTCCCCGTCGCTGTTGGAAATGTCAAAATAGGCGCTGCAGTTGAGGAACCAGGCGAGCATTTCCAGAATTTCGGCATCCGATTCGAGCTTTTCGATCTTTTCGAACTGCCCCGCCAGAAGATCATATAGCTTTTCCGCAGGCGCTTCGCAAAAGTCCCCTTTTGCAACCGAGACGAGGACTGCCCGAATCTTATCGACCGGTCGGAGGTTCGACTGTTCCAGAGCATCGGATTTCCAGACTTTTTTCTTTTTGGCCATTTTATTTCCTGCCTAAAATGCGTTGATAGACTTCCTGGGATTTCGCTTCGTCTCCGGCATTGTAGTAAGCGTTCCCGACATTTTCCGCGCCGATTCGCCCTTGGGAATTTCCGAGCTTCCAGGCGTTCATGTAATTTTCGAGAGCTTCCCCGTAGCGCTTTTGGGAAAAATAGATCTGTCCCAAATCGACGAGCAGAAGGTCTTTGCCTTTTCCAAAGCGAAGCCCCTCTTCAAGCGTGAAAATCGCCATCCACGGAGATTCGTCCGCAAGGTACATCTGGGCGAGAAACCTCCGCGCAGACGTGTTCTGCGGGTCGGTCAAGAGGCCGCTTTCCATTTCGCGGATAGCCTTTTTCGTTGAATCCATTTTCGAATAATAATGGGACAGCGTATAAT
>JBNMGX010000463.1:0-1504 GCA_050872465.1 Hallerella sp. | reverse complement strand
TTCGCATCGATGTTGCTCGAAGGCTCGTCTAAGAAAAGGATTTGCGGTTCAGAGGCAAGGGCGCGTGCGATAAGGACCCGCTGGCGTTCGCCGCCCGAAAGTTCCCCGAGGCGCCGCTTCGAAAAGGCTTCCATCCGCACCGTTTCCAGAAGCTCCCGGACCTTTGGCGGATCCGGTCGGAAATGCGGAAGACCGGTCGCAACGGTCTCCTCCACGGTTATCGGGAATTCCAGGTTGCCGTTCGTGTTCTGCGGCACGTAGCCGAGGGAGACTTTTTTCGACGGGACCTTCTCGCCGAAAACGCGAACCTCTCCCGCCGACGGTTTCAAAAGCCCGACGATGAGCTTCATCAGCGTGCTTTTTCCGCCGCCGTTCGGCCCGATAATTGCGAGGAAGTCGCCCTGGTTCACGGAAAAGTTCACGTTCGACAAGACAGGCGTCTTCTCGTAGGAAAAATCCAGATTGCGGACCTCGATAGCCGGAAACGGATTCACTTGCGCACCTCCAGAAGAGCGTCTAGAAATCTGTGCAGTTCCCCGTCGAAATCATAGGCCAACGGATCGATCGAAACTATTTTCGCGCCGATTTCCTTCGAAAGGGATTCCGCAGCCCGGCGGCTGAACTGCGGCTGCACAAAGACGGTCTTCACGTGATTTTTCTTGGCAGCGGTCACCAGATTCCGCAGGTCGCGCGGCTTCGGCTCCTTGCCGTTCATTTCGACCGCGATCTGTTTCAATCCGTAATCCCGCGCGAGATAGCCGTAGGACGGATGGAAGACGATAAAAGTCCGACGCTCTTCCGAAATTTTCCGCAGCGCATCCGCAAACCGGACATCCAGCTCGGAGAGTTCCTTCGAAAACTTTTCCAGGTTCGATCGATAGATTCCCGCATGGGAAGCGTCCTCGGCGACCAGCGCCCGGCAAACGTTCGCCGCGAGCAGAATCGCCGTCCGAGGAGAGTTCCACAGGTGAGGATCCAATTCTTCGCCGTGTTCCTCTTCGTGGGAATGTTCCTCCGCGATAAACGAAACGCCTTCCGAAATATCGACAACCTTCACATTCGGATTCACGCCGAGAAACCTCGGACGCCACGCGTTGTCAAGCCCCGAACCATCGCCGAAATAGAGGGAAACTTCGGAGAACTTTTTCAGGATGTCGGGCTTCGGCTCGAACGTATGCGGGTTTGCGTTTTTCGGCACGAGCGTCACCACATTCACCAAGTCGCCCGCCACTTTGTTAACGATTTTCGCATACGGCGCAAGTGGCACGGAAACGGTCAACGCGGGCGCCGCAAACCCGACGGAAACGGCAAGCAGCAAAAGAAGGACTAGACGGAACATGGAAGACCTCGGGGAAAGGAATATACAAAAAGAGACGGAACCGCGGACCGATTTTTTCTAACTTCCCCGGCATGAAAACAGTCGAAGTCGTCGCCGGAATCATTACGGACAAAGCATCCGGCAAAATTCTCGCCACGGAACGCGGTTACGGGGAATTTCTTGGCA
>JBNMGX010000462.1:0-1506 GCA_050872465.1 Hallerella sp. | reverse complement strand
GACCACACTTCAGGAACTTCTGACTGCAAAAGGACCCGAAAAACAGAAAAATGCCGAGGAAAACACTTTCGACCTTTTCAACGACCTGTTTTTATGTTAAATTTTTAGTGGACACTAGTGATATTTTATATGTAATCAAGAAGGAGTTTTGAACGATGAATCTCGAAAATCTGGATTTGCTTTCCCAAAAAATCGAATCGATGCTCGAAGCGCTACGCCGCGTGAAAAACGAAAAGGCTGAGGCGGAGAAGGCGGTTGCTGCAAAGACAGTTGAATTGGAAAACTTGCAGTCAGAAATGTCGGAAAAGTCCCGGCAGATTGAAACGCTCCAGGGGGAACTGGCGAACAGGAATGCGGAACTCGCCGCGAAGAATTCCGAAGCGGAAACGCTCCGGGCGACGGTTGCCGAACGCGATGCGGAACTCGAATCCGTGAAGACGGCTCTTTCCGAAAAGGAGGCGAAGCTCGCCGACATGGACAAGGTCGTGAGCGAACAGGGCGACGAAATCCAGAACGCCCGGGAAAAGTTCCAGAACCTGCTTTCGACGATTGAAAGCGAACTTGGAACGGAAATTCCTGTGCAGTCGCCGGGCGAGGAGCCACAGGTCTCTGAAGAACAGTCGAACGGTTCGGCGGGGGAGTCTGCTCAAGCGGATTTTTTCGGCTGAGGTGGTTCGCAGCCACCGATTCGTTTGGCGTCGGAATGAAGGAATGAGGTGACCAATGGACGCTCGGGATTCTTCCTTGCACACAACTCGGGTTGAAATCGGAAACGACCGGTTTCAAATCCAGACGGATCTTACCGATGCGGAACTTTCTGCGATTGTCGCCTATGTGACAAAAAAGGTCGAAACTTATGTGAAGGCGGATGCCCGGATGGACATGCGCAAGCAGATGCTCCTGATGGCGATGGATATCACATCGGAACTTTTCGATATGCGCCGTCGTCACGCCCGCTACAAGGAATTTTACCAGGAAAGCCAGAAAGTGGCGAAAGTTCTCGCCGATATGCTTTCCGACGAACTCGACAAATTGCAAGCTCCATCACATTTTGACAAATAAATGACAAAAGTACAGAAATAAAGACAAAAAGTGCTTGCTTCGGGCACTTTTCCTGTTTATATTAGAAAAGGCATCCTTCGGTAGTTATGCCCGATCTAACAAGATTCAATCAGCTCCGAACTCTTGCTTCGATGTTTATGCCCGGTCTTTTGACCCTGAAAAACTGACAGGCGAGGTGGGCTATCTTTTCTAAAAGAGTAGCTTCGAGCGTAGAGAACCCGGAGGATGTCTTTTTTTTGTTTTTGCTGAAGAAATCAGGAATCAGGAGACAGGAATTAGGAATGCGGAATTAGGAATGCGGAATTGACGTTTTAGCGAACTGTAAGTTGTCAGAAAACAGAAATCAAGAATCAGTAGTTAAACGGGACAAGGACCGTCTATGCGTTAAACTGTCATTATCGGACTTGATCCGATAATCTCTGAAAACAGATCCCCGTGTCTGCG
>JBNMGX010000461.1:0-1513 GCA_050872465.1 Hallerella sp. | reverse complement strand
AGACTCGCGAACCCTTCGTCGGCTTTCGTCGGAGTGAAAAGGTTTCCGCTCAGGTTTTAAAACTAGCCGCAAGGCTAGCTTCCGAGGAAAATCTTTACGCCCGCTTGCGGATGATTTCCGTTTTTCTCTCACCGGAAAAGTCTTTGCCGAATTGGAGCGAACCGCTCACCCTTCCCTCGTCCAAGGCTTTCCGCGAAGCCTTTGCCCCATACCTTTCGGGGCGTTTCCTCAAGGACTTTGAATTGAAAAATGCGCGGGAACTGCTTTCCCGTTCCGAGAAGGCGGATGGCGATTTGCCGAATTTTCAGGCGAAGGTCGCGTTGCAGGTCTTGCTGGAACAGTTCGAACTTTTGCGATTTAAACGCTCGATTCTTGCGAATGCTCCCGAGGAGAAAATCGAAAAGGACGCTTTGCTCAAGTTGCAGGCTCGCTTCAAAGGGCGCTGATTTTCAAAATTTTCTAATTTGTGGGCAATGCGTTTTTTCCTGTTTTCCATCCTTTTCGTACTTTGCCTGGCCTCTTGCAAAAATTTGGGCGAAGGTTCCGACCCGACGCTTGCGCGCGTGGAAAATTCGGAGCTAAAACTTTCCCGGCTGAACGAAAAGGGAAACTGGGATTCCCTTCCGTTTGAAACCCGGATGGAGCTGGTCGAAAACTGGGTGAATCGCGAATCGGTCTATGAGCGTGCCTTGGCTGACGGCGTCGGGGATTTGCCGGAGGTGAAGCGCCTTTTGGAAGACGCCAAAAAGAAAATTGTTCTCGGAGCGTATTTTGCGCAGGTGACGGATACGCTTTCCACTTCGGAATCCGACGTCGCCGCCTATTACGACGAGCATCCCGAGCAGTTTGTCTTGGAGGCGAATGTCTATGATGTTGCGGTCGTTACTTATATGAGCGGTTCTACGGCGTGGAAGTATTACGGTCCGATGGCGAAAAAGACGGTTCTTGCGAAGCCCGAAAGAAATTGGCTTGTCCGCAACGTGGAAAGCTTTGATTCGGTGACGGCCTTTCCGCTGGACTGTCCGGTTGTCGATTTGGGAACGCTTTCTGTCGGGAAAATCACGCCGCCGAAAACCTGCGGGAAAAATCTCAAGAGCGTCATCGTCCTTTCTAAGGTGGATTCGGGTTCCGTCCGTCCGTTTGCGGAAGTTGCGGATCTTGCGCGGACTTTTGCGGCAAATGCCAAACGCAAGAAATTTATTGCGGCGTTCAAGGATTCCGTAAAAAAAAGGCAGGCGATTTTTATCTATCCCGAGGAAATTTCCAAATCCGCAACCCATTGAGTTTCTATGAAAAAATCATTCAGCATCGTTTTCGTTCTTTTTTTGGCAACCTCCCTTTTTGCCGCTCCGGAACTTTTCGAGTCCATTGCGGCGATTGTCGATGGAAAGCCCATCATGCGTTCCGAAGTGATGGAGAATCTCTACCAGTTCCAAAACTCGGCGGATGCGGCCAAGATGTCCGAAAAGGAGCAGGTCGCTTTTGTCCTGGATAAGTTAATCGATGACAAGGT
>JBNMGX010000460.1:0-1518 GCA_050872465.1 Hallerella sp. | reverse complement strand
GGGTATTTCCAAAAAGATTCTCGACAAGGCGGTGACCGAGGGCGAAAAGGCGCTTTCGACTTTTCGCACGACACTCGCAGAAGAAGGCGGAAAGATTCTCGAAGACGTCCGAAAAAAGGGCGACTTCGCGATATGCCTCGCCGGGCGTCCCTACCATGCGGACACGCTCATCAACCACAACATTGCGCAGCATTTCACGCGGATGGGAATCCCCGTCCTCACGACGGAATCGCTTCCCGGGGTCTTCGACCAGGACGTCGATAGGCACACCCGGATGGAAGTCAAGAACACGTTCCACATGCGAATGCTCGGGGCGACGATGCTCGCCGCCAAGGATCCCGCGCTCGAACTCGTGCAAATCGTCAGCTTCGGTTGCGGACACGACTCGGTTCTCACCGACGAAATGAACCGGATGCTGCACGAAGTCTCCATGAAGGAACTCCTGATGCTGAAGCTCGACGAAGGCGACGCCCGAGGCCCGGTCGGCATCCGCGTCAAGAGCTTTATCGAAACCGTCCGCGCACGGAGAAAGATTTCGTTCCCACCCAAGACGGAAGGCCCGCTCTTCCCCGTCAAGTTCGAGGAAAAGGACAAGGAGACCCGCACGATCCTCGTTCCGAACCTTTCCCGCGGATTCAGCGTCCTCGCCACCGCCTACTTCAAGCATCTCGGCTACAAGGTCGAACTGCTCCCGATGGGCGGCCCGGAAGCATTCGCGCTCGGCAAGAAGTTTGTCCACAACGACATCTGCTTCCCGGCACAGGTGAACATTGGCGAAAACCTCCTGTGGCTGAAGAACCACCCCGAATGCCCGCACGACAAAATCGCCGTCACGCTTTCAAAGAACTGCGAAAACTGCCGCGCGGTCCAGTATGCCGTCCTTGCGCGAAAGGCTCTCGACGAAGCGGGCTTTGCGGACGTCCCCATCATCACGACCGGCACCGACACGAAGGACATGCACCCGGGATTCAAGCTCACGCTGGACTTCCGTCTGCACATGCTCTGGGGCCTCACCATGATGGACGCCATCGAGACTATCTACCGCCGGAGCCGTCCCTACGAACTTCACGCGGGCGACACGCAGAAAGTCTATGACAAGTGGCTTCCCCGCGTCATGGAAAAAGTCGCGGTCATCTCGACCAAGGGAATCGCCTACCCGAAAGAAGCGCTGAAAACCTTCGACCAAGCTGTTGAAGCCTTCAACCGAATCGAAGTCGATTCAAGTTACCGAAAGCCGCGCGTCGCGCTCCTCGGCGAAATCCTGATGAACTACCACCCGGGCGCAAACGGCCACATCGAAGACTACCTGATGGACAACGGCATGGAAGTTTACCTGCCGGGCATGACGGACTTCTTCCGGGTAGATGAAGTCGTCAGACGCGAAAAGATCAAGCGCGGTCTCATCGAAAAGCCCATCGAGAACTGGCTTGTCGGAGGCGTCACTGCAAAGATTTACACCCATGCGGTGAAGACCGTCCAGAAGCACGCGAAGCGATACAAGCTCTACGAACATCACGC
>JBNMGX010000459.1:0-1520 GCA_050872465.1 Hallerella sp. | reverse complement strand
TTTACAAGCATCGTCAGTCCTCCGCTTTCCTTGGAAAGAGGGGAAAGCAGACCTCGAAGCTCGTTTACATCGATATCTTCGGCGACAATTCCCTGGATTTTATCGCGGCGTTTCCAAATCGGTGCGGAAATCGTCAGGACGCGCTTTTTGGCGCTGTAGTTGTACGATGGTCCCGAATAGGCCAAGCCCTTGTTTCTGCTAGGTTCCAAATACCAGGACTTGGTTCGAAACTCCGGATGGATAGGGTCTCGTTTAAATCCGCGCGAACTGATAAACGTTCCTTCCGTCGTTCCATAATAGATGTCGACGGTCTTCCGCCTATGGATTTCCGACGAAAGGGCGGAACGGATGCTTGCCGACGATTTATTTTGAATGGTTCGTCGCCAGCTTTCGAAATGCCCAGCATAGAAAGCAAGTTTTTGTTCCAGAGATACCGAAATTTGCTGCAACGATTTTCCCGATTCCGCAGACGCCGATTCAAAAAGAAAAGACCGCATATAGGCGGTAAAGGCAAAAAAGCAGATAACCATGGCGACCAGGGTCGATATCGTATAAACCCAGATAATCCTGGAACCCAGTTCCCGCTTGGAGCCTTTATCCGTCAATCCGCAAATCCCTTATAGATTTCGGGAAGCTCGTCCGAAAAAGTGTCAAACGCCTTGATGACATCCGGGTCAAAATGCTTGCCCTTCGCTTCGTGGATAATAGCTACCGCTTCGGCATGAGGGAGAGCCGCCTTGTAAACCCTTTTGGATATCAGGGCGTCATAGACATCGGCCACCGCCATCAGCCGCGCTTCGAGCGGAATGGCTTCTCCCGAAAGCCCTTCCGGGTAGCCGGAACCGTCCCATTTTTCATGGTGGCTCTTGGCGATATTTGCCGCGATAACCACCATCGGATTGTCTCCCAGTTCATGCGTTGCCGAAAGAAGAACCTGGTAACCGAGTTCGGTGTGCTTCTTCATCTTTTCGCGTTCTTCAAAAGTGAGAATTCCCGGCTTTCTCAAAATGTCGTCCGGGATACCGACCTTTCCTATATCGTGCAGCGGAGCCGCAATCGCATATTCTTCGATTGTTTCGTCATCCGGAAAAAATTTCCGGTATTTTTCATTTCGCCCCATTGCCTGGGCAAGTTTCCGCACGACAATTTGCGTCCTTCTCAAATGCGCACCGGTTTCGTTGTCCCGAAATTCCGCGAGCGCGCCGAGACTGGTGAGCATCACCTGCAAAGTCTTTTGCAAGTCTTTCGTTTTCTGGGAAAGCTCCGAAGTGCGCTCTTCGACCAATTCGGAAAGATGGTCGCGCGTAAACTTTCTTTCCAGCTGGTTCCGTATCCGCAACTTGAGCAGCTTGGCGTTGAACGGCTTCGCGATATAGTCGTCCGCTCCGAGCGAAAGCCCTTTCATTTCGCTGTCATTTTCCGCCTGGGCGGTGAGGAAGATGACGGGAGTGCTTTCGCAACCCGGAATTTCCTTGAATTTCTGGAAAGTTTCGTACCCGCCCATTTCGGGCATCATCACA
>JBNMGX010000458.1:0-1534 GCA_050872465.1 Hallerella sp. | reverse complement strand
GGATGACATTCCAGTCGTGCTTTCCGGGATAGCCAATCGGAGAAATCGGGAGACCTTCGATGTTCAGGTTCGCCTTCCGAATTTGCGAAAGCGCGGTTCGAAAATCGTTCCTGTTCCGGATTTTTTCCGGGTCGATGCCAACCTTCGAGAGGACGTCCCTGCGGAAATAGAGCGGTCGCACATCCAGAAACCAGGGGACGGACGTAATGTGCTTCTCGCCGACAGGCTTTGCGAACTTCATGGAAACAGGCGCAAAGATGGAATCCCCGCCGGAAACGCCTACCAGGGAATCCAAGGGGAGAAGAGCGTCCATCGCCGTAATCGACGCAGCCCAGGTCGTCGGCATCTGGACAACATCGGGACCGCTCTGGGTTGAAGCGGCCGCGGTGATCCGCGTCCATGCAACGCTCCAGTCGAGAACGGTCACCTGGACCTCGATTCCCGGATTTTCCTGTTCGAAATTGCGCAGCAGGTGCTGCATATCCGTCAAAGGGTCCGGGCTGTTCGGCATAATCCAGAACTGCAAAACTTCCTTCCGGTCCGAATCGTCCGACGCACACCCGAAAATCAAAAAGGCGAAAAGAACCGCCAGGATGTTTTGGAAAAAGCGCATCAGCGGATACAGACCCCGGTCGAAATGTCAAACAGGCGGAGATTTTTTTCGGAGAGCGAAAGGTAAATTTTCTCCCCTACGGCAAAGCGTTTTCCGGGCGGAACGCGGACGACAAGGCTCAGGTCGTTCACCTGCGCATAGACCAGCGTTTCGTAGCCAAGATGTTCCAGGACTTCGATGGTTGCGCAAATCGCATCCGGAGAAGCCGGAGCGATCGTAAGAAATTCAGGCCGGACGCCGACAAGCAACCGGGGAATATTCCGAAACCTCTTGCCAAAATCCTCCGATACAGGAAAAAGAAAAGCCGCCTTTTCGAAAAAAAGCCCTTCGGGCGTCCACTGGGCAGCAAAGAGGTTCATCGGCGGAACCCCGATAAATCCCGCGACAAACTCGTTTTCAGGATGTTCGTAAAGTTCCATCGGCGTCCCCGCCTGCTGGATCTTTCCACCGGCAAGGCAGACAATCCGGTCGCCCATCGTCATCGCTTCGGTCTGGTCATGCGTCACAAAGACCATCGTCGCCTGCAAGCGGGAATGCAAACGTCCGAGTTCGACGCACATCTGGTTTTTCATCTTGGCGTCTAGCCCCGAAAGAGGCTCGTCAAAGAGGAAAATCTTCGGTTTCCGTACAAGAGCTCGTCCGAGCGCGACCCGCTGCCTCTGCCCGCCGGAAAGATGCTTGGGCTTTCGGTCGAGAATCGGTTCCAAGTCCAGGATATCGACCGCTTCGCGGATGCGCTCCCGAATTTCCGTCGCCGAATAGTTTCCCTTGATCCGCAGCCCAAACTCCAGATTGCCACGCACGGTCAAGTGCGGATAGAGAGCGTGCGTCTGAAAAACCATCGCAATATCGCGATCCTTCGGTTCTAAGTTCTTCGCATCTTTCCCGTGCAAGAAAAGGCTTCCGGAAGATGGCGATTCC
>JBNMGX010000457.1:0-1540 GCA_050872465.1 Hallerella sp. | reverse complement strand
GCTCTAAGCTCTGACCACGCTTCAGGATGACCGCTTGAAGTAAAAGTCCGCACTGATATCCCTCATCCCGTTTAGCGTGTCCCGTATCCCACTGAATCCTGTTTTCTGCTTCCTGATTCCTCAACACTCAACTATTAACTAATAACTAGCAACTATTCACTAAACTCTGACGCCCGCTTCCCGTTTAACTACTGACTCCTGACAACTTACAGTTCGCTAAAACGTCAATTCCGCATTCCTAATTCCGAATTCCGCATTCCTAATTCCGAATTCCTCATTCCTGTCTCCTGATTCCTTCCTGCTAGCAACTAAATCGTCTGGGAAAAAACGCCTTCACGTTTCGTCTTTTGCATTAGCGGATCGAGCTGCATCGCGAGATATCGGATGACAAGCGTCCCGAGTTCCGTCGTTTCGATTTCCGAATCGGATCTTTTCACCAGGAGACCGTCTTTTTCCAAGGCAAGAAGCCGTTCCCAGCCCGAGCCGACAACGCTTTTTTCTTCGTCCGTCAGCAGAAGCCTGCGGTTGCACATCAGGCGTTCGATGACATCCCGAATGATGCGTTCTTCAAACGAAAGCTCTTCGCAGCGAATTTCCGAAAGCAGCCCCGCTTCCTGCAGCTCCACGTATTTTACGCTCTCGTGGACATTTTGCGTGTAGGCGTTGTCCAGCTGCGTGATGGCGCTCGAACCGAAGGCATAGACTTCTCCTGTCGTTTCCCGGGTGCAGTATCCCTGGAAATTTCGGTGCAGCTTTCCTTGGGCGAGCGCAAGGGATAGCGAATCTTCCGGCAAGACAAAATGGTCCATCCCGACATCCCGGAATCCTGCATCCTTGAACATTTCGCGCGCTTTGAGGAAAAATTCCAGTTTTTTGTGGGGAGAGGGAAGTTCAAACCGTTCCAGCGTTTTCTGCGCTTTCTTGACCCAAGGGACATGGGCGTAGCTATAAAGTGCGATTCTATCCGGACGGGCTTCGATGGCGGATTCGACGCTTCTGTAAAAGCCCGCTTCCGTCTGCGACGGCAGACCGTAAATCAGGTCGAGGTTGATGCCTTTGAAATGCAAGTCCCGGGAAATTCGCAGAAGTTCCTTCACCGGCAAGAGCGAAGGTTCCCGACCGACGTTCCGAAGCACTTGGGAATCGAAATCCTGGATGCCGTAGCTTACGCGGTTAAAGCCTATCCGGGCGAGTTCTTCCAGGCGGGCCTCGTCGATGCTCGCCGGATTGCATTCGATGGCGATTTCCGCACGGGGAGAAAACGGAAAGCGTTCTTTCAGTTTTTCGAGAATCGTTTCCAGATAGGAATAGGGGACGCTCATCGGGGTTCCGCCGCCGAAATGAACCTGCGTCACGGGACGCTTCGAATCGATCCACGGAAGCTTTTCGTCCATCTCGCGGAACAGCGCTTGAAAATAACGCTCCCGAAACTCAACAGACGGCAAAAGCTCCGAGGTGCATCCGCAAAAGAGGCAACGTTTCGCACAGAACGGAATGTGGAAATAGAAGCTCACGTTCTGCGGCTTGAGCTCGTTGGACT
>JBNMGX010000456.1:0-1542 GCA_050872465.1 Hallerella sp. | reverse complement strand
TCCTGGTAGTCCGTAAAGCGGGCCGGATCGAGCATCCGAAGCCGGTTGAAGTGCGACTCGGGCTGCAGCTGGAGCGGCGTCCCCGTCAAGAGAAGGATGCCCTTCGTCCGCGTCGTGATAGAATTTACCAGCAGATATTCCTTGCTCGTAAAATCGTCTTCGCAGACAAGATGGTGCGCCTCATCGACAATCGTCAAGTCCCACGTCGCCCGCAAAAAATCCTGCATGACCGCCGGCTGGCTCATCACGAATTCCACCGTGCAAATCACGTCGTTCACTTGGCAGAACGGATTTTCCATTTCTCCGCTTCCGCCACCGCTTTCGAGAAAGCTGCGCACAAAGCCTTCATCGACCAGCGTAAAGACATGGTTGAAGCGTCGCATCATCTCGGTCATCCATTGGTGCTTGAGGGATTCCGGAACGAGAATCAGAGTCCGGACAATGCGTCCCGTGCTGTGAAGCGAATGCCAGATCATCCCCGCTTCAATCGTCTTCCCGAGCCCAACCTCGTCCGAAAGCATCAGGCGCGGAAGCGCACTGGAACTGCACGCCCGCTTGCAGAGATAATACTGGTGCGGAATCAGGTTTACACGCGGACCTATCATGCCGCGGACCATCGAACGCTGCCACTCGCAAGAAAGTTCGTTCGCCTTTTCTCGCCGTACAAATTCCTTGTTGTCCGCGCATTCGCCACGGATAAGCTGCGAAAAAATATCGGAAACCCTCGGAGACGCCTTGGGAACAAGTTCGGACTCCTTCATCTCGCGTCCGCCGCGTCCCAGGTAAACCGCGAGCGAACTTTCCATTCGGATGTTCTCGACCGTAAAGGTGACGCCCTTTTCGCTTTTTGCGTTTTCCCCGACAGAGAGGAGGTAGCGCTTGACCGGAGCCGAAACCGTCCGGTAAATCCGGGTTTGCTTCACCGCGGGAAATTCTATCGTCACATTTTTAAATTCGACATTTTGAACTCTACCGACACCGAGTTCAGGTTCCTGTTCGCTGATATAACGCTGGCCGATTTGAAATGTACTCATAGCGCACAAGTTAGCTTTTTTGTAAATTTAAGCGCGACTTATGAACTGGTTTTACATCGATGAAAGCATCCAAGAAGGCGACCGCAGACAAGGCCCGCTCAGCTTCGAGGACTTGCAGACCCTGAAACGGGAAGAAAAAATAAACGATTCGACTCTCGTCTGGCACAAAGGTCTCTCCGGCTGGATTTCCTACAAGGAAGCCTTGGAAACCTCTGCGCAAAATTCCAACGCGGAAATCGAACAGAAACTGAAGGAAACCGTCGAAGCGCTCCTTAAAGAACGCATCGCAAAGCAAGAAACAAAATCCTACGCGGGCTTCTTTATCCGCGGAGCCGCGCTTATCCTCGACAACTTTCTTCTCACCCTCTTGTGGGAACTCGGCGCGAACATTCTCGACAGGCTGTCGCTGATAAACCTGGGAAGCATCATGACCGCAATCGGGGAGTTTGTCGAAAAGTATTCCGCGGACCCGCTGTCGGCAAATCTCAGCGACGAACTGATGGCAATC
>JBNMGX010000455.1:0-1546 GCA_050872465.1 Hallerella sp. | reverse complement strand
GATGTAGTTGTCGTCGAGCATCTGGGCTTCGGCAGCGGACGCCTGCAGAACGGCCTTCGCATGCTCCGAAAACATCACCTGCGTCCCGATGGTCATCATGCCGCCGTTTCCCGAAATGGAACGCTCCACGTCCTGCGCGAGATTTTCCAAATCCACTCCGAGCGTCTTTAATGCGGCAGCGGCGACTCCGGCACCTTCGCGGACAATGCCGAGCAACATGTGTTCCGTCCCGACGTGCTCCGAATTCAGGCGGCGGGCTTCATCCCGTGCGTATTGCAAAACTTTCTTCCCGCGATCCGTAAAACGACCAGGCATCAGGAAGCCTCCTTTGAAAATGGGACAATTTTTCCTCCGTGCATGTGGACACGGCTTGTCGCGTATTCCGCCATGCGTTCGTCGTGCGTCACGACCAGCAGAGTCTGTCTGTAATCTTCATTAATTTGTTTGAAAAGTTCGTTGAGCATCCGGGCGTTTTTCTCGTCGAGGTTCCCGCTCGGTTCGTCTGCGAGGAGAATGTCCGGGCGGTTCATCAAGGCCCGCGCAACGGCGACGCGCTGTCTTTCCCCGCCGGAAAGTTCCCTAGGCAAATGCTTCATCCGGTCCTTTAGGCCGACAGCCGACAGAAGCTCCTCCGCCCGCGAGCGAATTTCCGAAAGAGATTCCCGCGCATTCCGAATTCTCGCCGGAACGCAGACGTTCTCGATAGCGGTAAACTCCGCAAGCAGATGGTGGAACTGGAAAACGAACCCGACCTTTTTCGAGTGATACGCATCCTTTTCCGCCGCGGACATCTTCCCGAGACTCTTGCCCTCGAAGAGGATTTCCCCGGAAGTCGGCGTGTCCAGCGCCCCGACGAGATTCAGGAAGGTGGATTTTCCCGACCCCGAAGCCCCGGTCAGCACGCAGAAGTCATGCGCCGCAAGCGAAAAATCGACGCCTTTCAAAATTTCGAGACGTTCGCCCGTTTCCGCAAAGACCCGGGTGAGCGCCTTCGTTTCGAGCAAAGTTTCATTCATGGCGAATCGCTCCCACAGGATCGAGTTTCGAAGCCTTCCAGGCAGGAAGCAGCGTCGAAAGCGTACAAAGGAAAATACCGCAGGCAAAGACCAGAACCACGTCGAGCGGTTCGATCAGCACCGGAAAATAGGGAAGCACATACACGTCGCCGGGAAGCTTTATAAAGTGGTACGCCTGCTGGAGCGCACAGAGGACAAGCCCGATCGTTCCGCCGAGAAGCGTCCCGCCGATACCGATAAAGGATCCCATCAACATGAATACCCGCATGATGCCGCCTTTCGAAAGGCCCATGCTGCGGAGAATCCCGATTTCCTTCGTCTTGTCCGTCACGACCATGATGAGCGAACTGATGATGTTGAACGCTGCGACTAAAATGATGAGGCAGATGATCGCCGCCACGATAAACTTCTCGTAGTTCATCCACTTGAGGAGCGTGACGTTTTTTGTCTTCCAGTCGATGAAGTAATACGGATAGCCGACGACAGAACCCGCCCGGGAAACGCTCTCTTCCGCTTTCCACTGGTCCTTG
>JBNMGX010000454.1:0-1548 GCA_050872465.1 Hallerella sp. | reverse complement strand
GGTTTGTCCCGCTCATCGCGTCCGCTTTTGCCGTGGGAAGCCCAGCCAAGTACGGAATTGTCAAGGAAATGTTTGGCTCGGAGCGCCTGGCGACGGGTGTCGCCCACATGTTCAACGTGATGATCGTCGGGGCGCTGGTCGCTTCGGTGGGGGTGATCGGTCTCTACCACAAGTCGGCGACGCTTTTCGGCGTGGATTATTTGCTCTGGATTCTCGTCGGGGCTTCGGTACTTTCTTCGGTGGCGGCGTTTTTCATTCCGCGGACGGGGCGCGAGCGCGAATCCCTGCAGATCCGTTCGCCGGGGAGAATCTTCCACGCGACATGGTACATCGGGCTTTCGCGGGTCATCATCATCGGGCTTGCCGTTTTCTGGGGGCTTGCGCAGGTATTCGTGATGCTTTCCTGGAACCTTTCGGGCGAAGGGTTTGTCGAAATCGTGCGGAACGGGCTTGTCTTTTCGGCGGTGGGCATGATTTTTGGCGGGTATCTCGCTTCGCGCTCTTCGCACCTGTTTATCGAGGTCGGGCTGATTCCCGTTTCGGTTCTCGGCTGCGGCGTGTGCGCGTTCTTCATCCCGTTCGTGGATAATCCCGTCATCATTCGGATGCTCTATGCGTTTCTCGGGCTTTTCTTCGGGGCGCTCGGAACGGTCCTGAACTCGCTCCTTTTGCTCTATTCCCGCCCGGCGTCTTCGGGGCGGATTGTCGCTGTTTCCAACATGGTGACGATGCTCTTTCTCGTCTTTGTCGTCGCCCTGGAAATTCTCCTTCTCAAATCGACATCTCTCGACCGCGAAACGTTCCTCTTCCTGTTTTCGCTCTTCCTTTTTGCCGCCTTTGTCTGGGCGTTCATCCGTTTTCCCCAGTCGCTGCTCCGCACGGTATTTCGCGCCTACTACATGTTCCGCTACGATTTGAAGATCACCGGGAACGAGAACATCCCGATCGAAGGTCCCGTGCTTTTAATCGGGAACCACACGAGCGCCATCGACTGGATTCTCTTGCAGATGGCTTCTCCGCGGTCGCTCCGCATGGCGGTAAACGAGGACAAGTCCGAGCACGGATTTTCCCGCTGGATTCTCTCGCTTCTCGGCGCAATCCGCATCAACCGCCGGAATCCGGAACCCGCCATGGCGGAAATCCGGAAGGCGCTTCTCCACGGCGAAGCGGTCGTCGTCTTTCCGGAAGGGGAGCTTTCGAAGTCGTGCCATATCGGACGTTTTTCCATCGACTATTCGAGTGCCATCCGCGATACGGACGCAAAGCTCATCCCGTTCTACATCCAGGGCGTCTGGGGCGGCAAGGAAAGCTATGCGAGCGAAAGCGTGAGTTTCGGGGAAAGGCTTACTCGGGTCGTTTCAATAGCCTTCGGCAAGGAATTTCCGGCGGAAACCGCCCCGGCGAAACTGCGAAACATCTTGCGGGAACTTTCGATGTCCGCATGGGCGAAATCGCTGTCTTACTATCCGACGATCGTCCCGTTCTTTCTTGCGGCGGCGAAGCGGCGCGTGCGGCACCGGGTCGCCATCTACAGCCCGCTCGGAAACC
>JBNMGX010000453.1:0-1550 GCA_050872465.1 Hallerella sp. | reverse complement strand
TTACCGGTAGCAATGCGAACATGCTTTCGAGTGAAATGGCAACGGTGTTGACTGGGCGTTACCTTGAAATTCGTATGTTGCCGTTTAGCCTTGCCGAAATATTTACGTTCAATAAGATTGATTTAACGAAAAAAGACCCGTTAAAAATAGAATCCGTGCAGAGCGACTTTCTGAAAAATGGCGGCTACCCGGAAACGATTCCTCAGCGAACGATAGCCTCGGCCTATTTGCAGACGCTTTTTGATTCCATTGTTTACAAGGATGTGGTCAGAAGGCATAAGATTCGAAAAGCGATGGACTTGAATAACGTGGCGATGTTCCTCCTCTCGAATTTTACGGGAACTTTCAGCTATAACAATGTGGCGGAAGATTTAGGGCTTTCAAGCGTCGGCTCAACAAAGAAGTTTATGGACTATCTGCACGAACCGTTCCTTTTTTACTATCTAGACAGATACGACAACAAGTTGAAGCTCATGAAAAAGGCGCCGCGCAAAGTATATGTCGTGGATAATGGGTTTGTTACGGCAAGAGCGTTCAACCTCAGCGATAACCTCGGAAGGCTATTGGAAAACCAGGTTTTTATCGAACTTTTGCATCGCGGATACAGTACCGAGAAAACTTTGTTCTATTACCGTTCCCGAAATGACAAGGAGACCGACTTTGTGCTTCGTGAAGGAAATCGCGTCAAGCGGCTTGTGCAGGTCTGCTACGATTTGTCGAAGAGCAAAACGGAAAAGCGGGAAGTCGATAGCCTTGTCGAATGCGCCGGGGAACTCGGCTGCAACGACCTCACCATCGTAACCTGGAACGAGGAACGCGTCATCGAAAAAGACGGCTATACGGTCAAGGTTGTGCCTGTGCGATTTTTTTGAATCTCGGTTAAAAAAATTATCGTCCATACCCGACAAAAACATTCACTTTTTGTCGTTCATACCCGACAAAAACGTCCTAAAGGACGGTTTTGAAATCGAATGCGCTCCTATGCTCGACAGGCTTTCGCCAGTTATTCTCCCTTTCCCCAGTCTTTCCAGCCAACATACTGGATCCCGTTAATTTCGCATGTCAAGTCTCCGAGATAAAAGACCTTGCTCTTGAAATTCGCGTCCCCCCGCAAAGCGAGGTATTTTCTTGCTCCGGCGGACAGCTTGCGTTCCGCTTCGATTGAACTTTTGACTTCGACGGAAAAGGAATGTTTCCAGTCGGCGACGATATCCATTTCAAGACCGCTTGAATCCCGAAAGAATGCGAGGTTCGGGCTTTTGCCTTGATTGGTGCGTTTCTTTGTCAGTTCCGAGACAGCGAAAGTTTCGACGACGGCGCCTCTGTATTTGCTCAAGATGAGTTCTTCTGGCGAATCGATACCCAAAAGGTGGCAGAGCAATCCTGTATCGGTAAAGTATAGCTTGGGCGTCTTGACCAGGGAATGTCCGAGGTTGTTTGTATCGGGCTGCAGAAAGTGAATCAGAAAGGAAGACTCCAATACGGAAAGCCATTGTTTTACGGTAGGAGCGGAAATTCCCAGATTCTTCGCGATGCTTTCCATGGAAAGC
>JBNMGX010000452.1:0-1551 GCA_050872465.1 Hallerella sp. | reverse complement strand
GTACGAAACGCGTTCTTCGATTGGATGGTCAAAATGGACCGCATTCGTATCGAGCGTTCCCCCTTGTTCGAGCGCAAGCTGTTTGAGGCGTTCCGACTGGACAGCGGAAAGCTCATCCGGGAAAGAAACCGCCCGGCGATTGACATAGCCGACTTTGGAACCCAGCCGAACCTTGTAATAAAGCCCGTTCAGTTCAAGGTCTTCCAGATGCGTGCCGAAATCGAGCGATTCCAGTTCCGCAGCCTTTTCCGACGGAGATGCCAGAAGCGGCGTTGTTTCCGAAACAACGATTAAGTTCCGGGAGACGCGGCGAAGCCCGAACGACTGCGCAACGCTTACGATTTTTTTCTTTTCGGCATCCATTCCCCTTGAAAACTCTTCAAAGGATTCCGCCGTTCTCGAAGGCTCCGTCCATTTGCGGATATAGACGCCTTCCGGTTTCGCCATGTAACAGATAAAGCCTTTCGGAGAAGCCTTCTGGGAAACCTGCAAGATCAGGGAACCTTTATAGACAAGGATTGTCGGGTGGACGTTGGGATAAAGCTGAACGCGAAGCCCGCTCGACATCCAGGTGACCGACTTGACGATATTTCCCGCCGATACGTTGAAAAGCGGCGTCTTTTTAGGCCCGGACACGGAGACATACAGGATGGACGACTTATCGGGTCCCTTGATGTTCGAAAGCTCGATCGGGGAATCGGTCACAATCCGAAACTGTTCGATGCCGCCGCCCTGGATTCCCGTCATGGAACGGATGCCTTCCAAGAGCGCCGACACGACTTTCTTGTTCGACTGTTCCTTCCATTCCCGGATGCTGTCCGATTTCGCCTTCTTCAATGCGGCGAGGCTGTCCGCTGTGCGCTTCTTCGCTTCTGCGGCAAGGGCTTTCGCCTGCTGGACGCTGTCCGATTTCGCCTTTTTCAACGCGGCGAGGCTGTCGCCTTTCGATTTCTTTTCCAAGGCGCTTTTTTCCGCCGCCAATTTTTGGAGACTCCAAGCTTTCGCCTTTACTTTGGGAAGGGCGATGACAAAATTTTTCTGGTTCGAAAGGCTCACCGGATTTCGGTCGTTCTGGACGGACTCTCCGACAAGGAATTCAAACTTCAGAAGAGGCACCTGGAAAGAAGCGTCCGTAAAGACGCGAACCGAGCGAAGCCCTGACGTTTCTCCCAGTTCCAACGAAGTCCCCGAAAGGGACGTTTTCGTATTCGAAAAGCCGATGGTTAATTTGTGCGTAACCGCATCGTATTTTTGAAAGAAATTCGGCAAGTTTTTCGCCGACGCAAACTGGAAGCGGAGCGAACATTCCTTAGCCCCGCAGGAATACGCGACATCCTTGATTTCCGCAGCAAAGGCGAAAACCGAAGAGAGCGAGAGAAGGAGCATCCATTTTATCATTGGGCAACCTTCTTGGATGTGTAGGTGGTCAGATTGAACGAGACGGAAATCGTAATCGGTGTCCAGCCGTGAGATTCTGCCTTCTCGATTTCCTGCTTGATTCCCGAATAGCGGGAAATCTTCAGGTCCGTAATCGCAGTCGGGTAGTTGTAG
>JBNMGX010000451.1:0-1556 GCA_050872465.1 Hallerella sp. | reverse complement strand
CTTGCGGATTCCGACGCGGTGAACGGGATTCGCGTCGCAAAAAGGCTCGGGCGGGAACGCATTTACCCTGACCGCAGAAAGACGGAGCTTGAAGTCGGCAGCTACACGACGCTCAGCACGGTCCTCGACGCTTTTGTGAGCGGAGTCTATGAATTTCGCAAGTACGGGGAATCCTCCTACCGTGCGGCGCGAATCGTCCGCCTGATAGGCCCTGCGAAAATCGGGCAGACCGTGACGCCTCTCGAAGCGTATCACCAGGTCCTCGATTTTGTAAGCGGCATGACGGACAATTACGCTTCGTATCTCGCGCGGCAGATAAGCGGCCTTGTCCAATGAAAATTTTGAACACCGCGGACCGGATCTGGCTTTTCGATTACGACTTGACGCTTTATGCGGAGCGGGCTGTAATCGAATCTCTCGACAGGCGCATTTCCCTTTTCGTGCAAAGAACCGTCCGATGTTCTTTTGACGAGGCGGTTCGGATTCGCAAGGACTATCTTTTCCGCTTTGGAACGACTCTCGCCGGGCTTCGGAATCTTCATGGCGTCTTGCCGGATGACTATTTCGATTTTATCCATGAGCCGGAAAACTTGGTCTATCCGGAATTTTCATCGGCGAAGATCCAGATGCTCCGTTCGCTCCGTGGCCCGAAATACGTCTTTACCAATGGTCGCTCCGACTGGAGTCGCACGGGAATTTCCCGGATGGGAATTTCGGAGTGCTTTCGAAAAATCGTGGGCCTTGAAAATCTCGGCTGGGAAGGCAAACCGGCGGAAAGCGCTTATGCGAAAATGGAAAAAGTTCTCCTGTCGGATGGCGTTTTCCTGGCGGGGGATTCTCCGCAAAAAATCATCCTGCTTGACGATTCCCTCAAGAATTTGAAACCTGCGCATGACCGCGGATGGACCACGGTCTGGGTAAATGCCGATTCCGAAGAGGACGGCTCGTTTGTTAGCGCAAGAATTTCTTCCCTGATGGATTTACCGCGTTTCGTGGAATTCGATGCGGAACCCTGAACCGATAAGCTATTTTTTGAACATGTTGGAAATGCTCTCTCTGGAATTTATGCGCAACGCCTTTGTCGCGGCGTTTCTTGTAGCTGTCGCCTGCGGAATCATGGGATCCTATGTGGTGGTGAACAGGATTTCGGGAACGGTTGGCGGTGTCGCACACGCTTCATTCGGAGGCATCGGGCTTGCGTGCTTTTGCGGCTTTTCGCCAATGCTCGGCGCTCTGGGCGTGGCTCTTGTCTGCGCGTTTGTGATGGGATACCTGACATGGAAAGACCGGGAACGTTCCGATACGCTGGTGAATGTCATCTGGGCGGGCGGCATGGCGGCTGGCGTTATCCTCACGGATCTTACGCCGGGATATAGCGGAGACCTGATGAGCTTTCTTTTCGGGAGCATCCTGACCGTGCCGCAGGAACTTCTCTGGGGAATGGCCGCGCTTGCCTTTGTCGTTTTGAGCGTGACCGCTTTTTTCTTCCGGGATTTTCTTGCCATTTCCCACGACCCGGAATTTGCCCGTGTGCGCGGAGTTCCCGTGCTGCGTCT
>JBNMGX010000450.1:0-1559 GCA_050872465.1 Hallerella sp. | reverse complement strand
TCGTCGATGTCGGAAATTACGGCTACCTGAACTTTACCGGGAACACGGTGAAAAACAGCAAGGGCTGCTACTATGTAAACGGCAATTGTACTTCGACGGCTCCCACGGCAAATGTTTTTTCCCCATCCTATCCGTATGAAAAGCGAAACGTCGAAACGCTTCCGACCGAGCTTCCGAAGCTCGCGGGTGTCGGCGGAAAGTGGGGAAAGATGCCCGAATACAACCAGCCTTTCGGAATTTCCCCTTCGGCGGCAAATGTCCGAATAGAAGCATCTCCAATGACAAATTCTGTCTCGCTGTCGGCAACGGCCCAAAGCGTTAGTGGAGCGAAAATCCAGCGTGTCGATTTCTACGTCGGCACGGAACTCGTCGCTTCGAAAACCGCGGAACCTTACACGGCAAGCGTCTCGGAAATTTCGGCGGGAACCTACAGCGCGATAGCGATAGCGACCGATGCGAACGGGCTTCAGGGCGTTTCGGCTCACTGCACCTTCCGCGTTTCCGGCGAAAAAATCAAGACCGTGGCAACGCTTACGAAGAACGGCGCGGGCCCTTCGAACCAGGAAGTTTTCCTCGGCGATACACTCGTCCCGTTCAGCTATGTCTGGGCGAACGCCTTGACCGTTTCGGTGGAGGGATTTCCCCGGGGAATCCTCGTACATATCGATTCGTCGGACAGAAGGGTTTCCATTTCGGGAACGCCGCTCGAATCGGGAACGTTTACTTACACGGTTTCGACGGTCGGGGCGGATTCGAACGCAACGGTCGTCCGCACGCTCCGCGTCAAGAATCCGGGCGAAGATTCGACGACGGCAATTTTCTCCGGAAGAAATTCTTTGACAGAAAATGTCGCAAAGTATCGGGTGTTCGATATGCAGGGAAGGCTCTTCTTTGAAGGAAAGTCCTTGCCGAAGAACATCTCTGCGGCTCGATCGGTCGTCGTCGAGTATGGCGCATCGGGGAAAATCCTTTCGCGATACGTGATGCGCGGAAAGCTTTCCCCCGCAAAATAATTCTACATTTAAGGCGAAATTCTTGAAAGCCTAGAAGAGGTTTTATGATAGAAACTCGCCCTGAACTCGAAGAACTTCCCGACTACGTTCCCGGAAAATCGATCGAGGAAATCTGTGAAGAATACGGCCTTTCGGGTGCGGTAAAGCTCGCGTCGAACGAGAACTCGCTCGGGCCTTCGCCCAAGGCTTGCGAAGCGTATGAAAAAGTCGCCCCGACGCTCCATCTCTACCCGAGGGGAAACGCTCCGCACCTGATTGCCGCTCTCGCAAGAAAGTTCGGCGTAAAAAAATCGCAGATCGTTCTCGGTAACGGCTCGGACGAAATCATCGACATGGTGGGCAAGGCGTTCTTTCGCCCGGGCGACGAAGTCATCGGCATCCGCACGACATTTTCTGTCTATCGCGCAACGGCTCTTCTCTACGGGGCGAAGTTCGTCTCCGTCTCGGAATCCGAGGAAAGGGTTCCGCTCGAATCCTACCTCCAGGCTCTCACGCCGAAGACGCGCGCCATCTTTCTCTGCAACCCGAACAATCCCACGGGCGCCT
>JBNMGX010000449.1:0-1567 GCA_050872465.1 Hallerella sp. | reverse complement strand
GAGCCGAGCTTTCGGGGATTTCGTTCCGGGCGGGAAGTGCGGAGCTTGTGCCGTCATCCTTGGCTACGCTTGACCGGACGATTGCCGGGCTCAAGAAAAATGCGAAGGCGAAAGTTGAAATTGAAGGCCATACGAGTTCCGAGGGCGGCGAGGAATTCAACCAAAAGCTTTCCGAGGATCGGGCGAACAGCGTGCGGGATTACATGATTCGCAAGGGAATTTCGAAGGATCGCGTCACGGCGGTGGGTTACGGATATTCTCGCCCCAAGGCTTCAAACGATACGGAAGATGGTCGCAGACAGAACCGCCGGATCGAAGTTCGCGTTACGAATCCCGACGAAGTGGAAGTGGAAAATTAGCGGATTCCTTTCGCTTCCCAATTTTTACAGGCCGTTTCGCACAAATTCCACCGCTTCTTCTAAACGCCCAAACCGGATAATTTCAATCTTTGACGATTTGGAAACTTTGGCTGCTGCGGGCAGGATAATCCGTTCGAATCCGAGGCGTTCCGCTTCCTTGATTCGCAGATCCGTCTGGCTTACGGAGCGGATTTCTCCCGAAAGTCCCAGCTCCCCAATGACGATTGTATGCGGAGGAAGCGCAATTCCCAGATGGTTGCAGACAAGTGCTAACGCTAACGCAAGGTCGGTTCCCGTGTCCGAAATCTTGAGACCGCCGGCGATGCTTGCGAAAACATCGGAATTTCCTAGCGGAATGCCTCCGAACTTGTCGAGCAGGGCGAGAATAATCGTGAGACGCTTCGGGTCGATTCCTGCGGCGACACGCTGTGCGACGGCATAGTTCGACTGGTTTACGAGAGCCTGGGTTTCGAAGAGCATCGCGCGCGAGCCTTCGATCGTACAGCTCACGACGCTTCCCGGCGCGTTCCTGTTTGCCGCATCGAGAAAAATCTTGCTCGGATTGCGCACGCTTTCAAGCCCCTTGGAAGTCATCTCGAAAACGCCTATTTCATCCGTTGCTCCGAAACGGTTTTTGATGGTGCGCAGAATCCGGTATTGGTTGTTGCGGTCTCCTTCAAAATAGGCGACCGTATCGACCATATGCTCCAGAATCCGCGGTCCGGCGATTTGCCCGTCCTTGGTCACATGCCCGACGAGAATGGTGATGCAACCCGTGTTCTTGGCGAAAACCATCAGCGAAAGCGTGCATTCCCGAAGCTGTGAAACGCTTCCCGGCGTTCCCGGCAAGTCCGCATTGTAAATCGTCTGGATGGAATCGATGACCAGAATCTCGGGTTGAATCGCCTTGGCCTTTTCGAGAATGCGGTCGAGATTTGTTTCGCACAGAAGCCACAGGTCGCTGCCCGATACCCCGAGGCGTTCGCTTCGCAGCTTGACCTGGACTGCGCTTTCCTCGCCGCTTACATATAGGGCTTTGACACCGGCAGCGGCCATCGTCGAAAGCGTCTGCAGGACAAGCGTCGATTTGCCGATTCCCGGATCGCCCCCGATGAGGACGAAGGAACCCGGAGCAAGCCCGCCGCCGAGCGTCCTGTCGAATTCGGGAATGGCCGTGCTCAGCCGCTTGGTCGCTGTCGTTTCGATTT
>JBNMGX010000448.1:0-1569 GCA_050872465.1 Hallerella sp. | reverse complement strand
GGCTTCCTCCCGCCGCCGGCTTTCCGCCTGTACTTCCGCCCCTTCTCGCGTTCCCGCCTGGGGACGAGCGGCTCCACCAGCCTCCAGAATTCGTCGGACAGTTCCCAGGGGTGTCTCGCCATATCGCGCCTCGCTTTTTTTTGCGCAAATATAGAACTGTTTGAAGGATTCTTCAATATTATTTGGGGATAGGTTCTAATTATGTTGTGATAAATTTTCCATCCGTTTTCTGTTAATTGAAGTCCATCTTTTGTTCTTGTTGTCCATCCCAAAGAATCTAAAGATTTATGAGAAATAAGATTTCGCACTTTCTGAGAAAAATATGAATCGTTGCGATTTGCTAGAATTTTAATATCATCTCCAGAAGGTTGGAGGTTTTTTTCCAATGTTTGAATTAATGAAGAAGTTGACAAAAAACCGTTGTTGTTGCCAATCGCAAGAATTGAGGGGATGTGTAGTTGGGATTCTGTAAAACTAGACATAATTTCTCACAATAAGATGAACGGCATGTCGATCATTACGGTTCATGAAGTTAACTGAATATTTTTTTTCAAATGATTGAATATTGATTGCAAGATATGTTTCAGATATTCGCGTTACGGACTCTTCTCTGTATGTTGAATTTTTTAAAGGACACTGGCTCTTTTATGATTTGTTTCGGGATTCGTTGTCGTTTCATATTGGCAAGTCGGAAAGCATCGGGGCTTATTTCATCGATCATTACCGAGTTCGAGGTGATACGGCGCGTTATTGGAATTTTGAAAAACTAATAGCCCATTGAGTGTTAAAATAGAAAAGGCGAATCTCTTTTTGAAATTCGCTGCGTTTAAATAATTTGTACGGTTGCTTTGTTTATTCGCCGTTTAAGAGATTTACTCCGTGGCGCGTTCCTGTTTCGGCAAAGATGACCCAGCCTGCGACATTGCTCGCGTGGTCTCCGATACGTTCTAGGTATTTGGCGACCATGACCGAGTTGATGGCGCTTTCCGCATCGTTTGAATTGTTACGGATGGATTCGATGAGTTCCTTTTTTGCCGCGGTGAAAAGGGCGTCGACTTCGTCGTCGCTGTCGATGACATGATGCGCAAGGTCCAAGTCTTTGCGGACAAAGGCATCGACACTCTGCGTGAGCATCTTGACCGTTGCGGCTCCCATCGGCGGGATGGCGGAAAGCCTTGCCGGGGAACCGTCCGTTTCGGAAGCTTCGAAAATAATTTCCGAGATGTCGGCGGCCTGATCCCCGATGCGTTCCAAATCGCTGACCATCTTGAGAGAGGCGGAAATCAGCCGGAGGTCTCGGGCGACGGGCTGTTGGCTCAGGAGAAGCCGAAGGCACAACGTTTCGATGTCCTTCATCTTTTGGTCGATATCCTTGTCGCCGGCGATGACCTTTTGGGCGAGAGGCTTGTTGAATTTTAAAAGCGCTTCGATGGAAGAGTTGAGCGACTCTTCGACCATCGCACCCATTTCGATGATTCCGTTGTTTAGAATTTCGAGTTGAGAGTCAAAACGATTTCGCATTATCCGAATCTCCCTGTGATGTAATCTTCCGTGCGTTTATCCTTGGGC
>JBNMGX010000447.1:0-1579 GCA_050872465.1 Hallerella sp. | reverse complement strand
GTTAAAGTGTACGAACTTGACCTGCGGCTGTTTTTTAAAATGATTATCGATATAGGCTTCGCCTTCAGAAGTCCAGGACAGGCCGTTGTTCAGCATGACAAAGGTGACATACGGAATTCGCCCGTCCAAAATCAAGGATCGGATTTCATCTATTTTTTTTCGGGTCTTTTCGTTCAGTTCGACATGGGAGGACGGATCGAAAACGGGTCAATAATTTGTTTCGCAATGTCCATAATTCTAAATATATTACAAAAAACGGCTTAGCCTGTAAATTCCAAGGAATAAAATGTAGTTTTTTCTGGGCGAAATTAAACAAGGAGTTTTTTGTGGAAAAATCGAAAATCGGCTCGATAGAGATTGTAAAGGATATCCGTCTTGTCTGGCCAAAGGAAAACATAAACTTTACTCCGTGGCTTTGCGAACATATTTCCGAGGTTGGCCGAATTATCGGCAAAGAACTGGTCGATGCGCAAAAAGAAACCTCGACGGAAAATTTTTGGGTCGATATCGTAGCCAAGGATGATGAGGGAAACAGCGTCATCATTGAGAACCAGTTCGGAACAAGCGACCACGACCATTTGGGAAAACTGCCCACCTATGCAAGTTCCATTTCCGATGTCAAAGCGGCAGTCTGGATTGTGGAACAGGCTCGAATGGAACATGTGGAGGCGATAAATGCCTTGAACAAGAATTACACGGATTGCGATTTTTACCTTGTCAAGATTCAGGCGATAAAAATTGACGAATCGAAACCGGCGCCTTTGTTTATAAAGATAGCAGGACCCGATGAAAGTACGGAATCGATGAAATCTTATGGCAAGCAGGATGCGGAGAAAATCGCAAAGCTACAGGCGTTTTGGAAACTTTTTGTGGATGCCTGTATCGCGCAGAAATTCCAGCTGTTTTCCGACCATGGAACACCTAAGGGTTGTTTTATTACGAGCGGGTCCGGGATAGGAGGAATAACTTATAAGTGCTGGGCTTTCAAGGATAGCGTTCGCATTGAATTGAAATTTGATAGGGATTCCAAGGAAGAAAACCGGGCCTGGTTTAAGAAGTTTGCTGAAATGCAAAACTCGATTGAAAAGGATTTTGGCGATTCTTTGGTGTGGCTAGATGATGAAGACAATAAAATGTGTTCCATCCGCAAAGATTATAAAAAGGGTGGAATTGATAGCGATGACGAAACAAAGGAAAAGACCGTTTCCTGGTGCATTGAAAATCTCCGCCGTTTGGAAATGGCGACGAAGAAGTTTTTGAAATAATCGCTTATGTGCACATTGCAAAACAAGGAAAGATTGTTATATTTTAATTTGCTTGTATAGGAGAAAATCGAAAAGTAAAAATGATGAACTTTGGTGCACAGATCGGAATCGGCGAAAACGAAATGACTGAGTTCAAGTACGCTTTTGATGAGGGAGCGGGAAATATTTGTACATCAAAAGTTGCCAGTATAAAAAGACGGTGCATTTTTGAATGGGTTGGGAACTGGGAGGGGATGGAATAGATGGAAAACGTCCAGCATATTTTCATCGTTGGCTGCAAGGGGATTCCTTGTTCGTATGGTGGATATGGAACC
>JBNMGX010000446.1:0-1591 GCA_050872465.1 Hallerella sp. | reverse complement strand
TTCTCTCAACTTTTAACTCTTCACTAAGTTCTAAAATCTCAGCTCTAAGCTCTGACCATGCTCCAGGATAACCGCTTGGAAGAAAATGTCCGCTCAGCTGCTCTCATCCCTCACACCGCGTCCCTTGTCCCGTTTAACTACTGATTCCTGTCTCCTGATTCCTTTCAACTAACAACTATCAACTAGTAACTAACGACTAGCCGCTAATTCCTGTCTCCTGATTACTCTCAACCATCAACTAAACTCTAAATCTCTGCACTAAAAATCAGGTCTTAGGCATAAAACTAGCCGGAGAAAAATCTATGCGGAAAGCGCTTCCCTCTCCGAAAACCGAAGAGACCGAAACCTTTGCCTTGTGCAGTTCCGCGATATGCTTGACGATGGCAAGTCCGAGTCCCGTTCCGCCTGTTTCCTTGGAACGGCTCTTGTCCGCTCGGTAAAAACGTTCAAAGATGTGCGGCAGATGTTCCTCTGCGATGCCAACGCCAGTATCCTTGACGACCACGGAATTTCCCTCGAACGAAACCGTTACCGCCCCGGAATCCCTGTTGTAGCGAATCGCGTTCACGATCAGATTGTAGAGCATTTCGAAATGCTTTCCCTTGTCGCCCATCACGAAGAAATCCTCGCCCGGAACCGAAATGGAAACATGTTTTTTTTCGGCAAGCGGTTCAAGCATCGAAGCGATTTCCTTCAGCATTTCGCACAAGTTAACCCTTTCAAGGGACAGCGCATCCGGATTCGCTTCGTCGAGTTCCGAAAGCTTCATGATGTCATTCGTCAAGGCGAGAAGCCGCGCGGACTCCTTGTGAATCTTTCGGGCGAACTCCGGAATGTCTTCGGGCTTCGCCATTCCCGTCTCGATCATTTCCGCATACCCGGCAATCGACGTAAGCGGAGTCTTCAGCTCGTGAGAAGCGTTCGCGGTAAACTTTTCCCGCAAGTCCGAAAGGTTCTTTTTCTCGGTTATGTCCAAGAGGATGACGATAACGCCGGAAACTTCCCCGCTGACAAAGACCGGGCTCGCAATCAGGCGCACGTCCTTTCCCGAAATCTGGATTTCCGCATCGGCCTTCTTGCCCTTTGCCGCAGTCTCCACAGCATCGTTCAACGGAATATTTCGCGAAAAGCACCGAACATTCCGACCGGTGAAATCGCCATCCACATGGAACATTTCCCTTGCAACGCCATTCACCAGGACAACTTCGTTTTTTGAATCGAGAAGAATCATGCCTTCGGACATATCCTCGATAAGCGTACGGAAGCGGTTCCGTTCGAATTTCAGCCGGGACATTTCCCGTGCCGTATTGTCGCGTTCCCGCTTGATTTCCCGAGCGAACGGAGTAAATTCCTTATAAATTAAATCACCTTCCGGAAACTGCACGGAATCCAGATTTTCCGCCAAGCGACGGATCGGTTCGACAAACCTGTTCGAAAGGATGTGCGCAAAGAAAAGGGAAAAGAGAAGGACCGCGACAAGAAGGACTATCAGCTTGGGATATACGCTCGAAATGACCGAAAACGCACTGCTCTTTCGGATGGAAAGCCGAAGCACGTTTCCGTCCGGCAAAAGTTTTGCATAGTAATAGAC
>JBNMGX010000445.1:0-1594 GCA_050872465.1 Hallerella sp. | reverse complement strand
TCTAAGCGTTCAACACAGGCCTTGGCATTTGGATCTTCTCCAAGTTCGGCAAGCCATTCGGCCCTGCCGATTTCATCGGGAACCGTGACGACGGTGCATTTCGCTTCGACGGAAACGGAAATTCCACCGACGCGGTATTCCTCGTCGGAAAGCATCGAGAGAAATCTCGCCGAAAAATTTTCACCGGCAGCTTTTCCCTGTGAAGAGACAATCGCGATTTTATCCTGAGAGAGACGATAGACCGTTCCGGTCGAATTCTTGAGAATCCAGAAAAGAAGGTTACGCACGACTTTTTCCAGGTCCTCGATTTTGAACATCGAACGCAGGAATTTAAAATTCGAAAGGGAGATGACGATGACGGAATACCTTCGCTTCGAACGGATATAGCGGTCATTGTCGGCGGTGAAGGTTCGCCGGTTGTAAACGCCCGAAATCGCATCGGCGTGCAAATCTTCCATTTCTATTAGGAGCATCACGCCCAAAAGCGAAATCGATTCGAAAAAAAGTTCGAGCTTTAGCCAGGGAAAGACGAACTGTACAAGAATTCCGGTAAGGCTCGCGCCGATAAAGAACCAGAGCGCAAACGCTGTCGATTTGACAAGGACTTTTTGATAGGCAAAAAGCTGCCCGACGGCAAAGGCGATGTAGCCGGCCGCTTCCGCATAAATGAAAAGCTCCAGAGGCCCGCGCGTAAACAGGACGTTGTCCTGGTAATAAAAAATCAGGTGCGAGAGGGGATTTGTCAGGACGAAAAGCTCTAACAGAAGAGCAGGCGACAGGAACCAGAAGATAACGCGTTTCGAATGGCTCTCGCCCCAATTGTTCACGATGACGACATAGAGCGCAAAGAGCGGAGCGAGCAGCGTGTGCAATGCAAAGTAAATCGTCTGGAAAAAATGCTGGACGATGTTGAACGCGTTTCCGTCGGTCGATACAAGCGGATTCATTCCCGTCGCAAGGATCGAGGCAATGCTTGTGAAAAGCATGTTGAAAAGGAGAAGTTCAAAGACTTTGCCGCTTTCCTTTTTCGGCTTCCGGTGGGTGTAGTAAAAAATCAGGCAACAGATAACGATAAACGCCGAGCAGATAAAAAAGCAAATGTCCGTCGTCAAGAAGCGCATAAAAATTCTCCGGGCAAAAATCCACGGCAACGCCTAATATATATATTATGGCCATGCAACAACAGACCTCCAAGGAAAAAGCTATCCTGGTGGGCATCGTCACGCCGAGAGTGCGGAGATCCGCCGCCGAAGAACATCTAGAAGAATTGAAGCGGCTCTCGGAAACCGCGGGAGCGGACGTTGCGCGGACATTTCTGCAGCGCGTCCAGTCTTTCAACCCGGCGACTCTTATCGGCGAGGGAAAAGTTTCCGAAATCAGGAATGCTCTCGAAGAGGAATCCGCGGGTCTTGTCATCTTCGACGAAGACCTTTCCGGGTCGCAGGTCCGCAACCTCGAAGAACGTCTCCCGGGGATCAAGGTTCTCGACCGGACGGGCATTATCCTCGACATCTTTGCGAAGCACGCGATTACGGCGGAAAGCCGCCTGATGGTCGAAGTCGCCCAGCTCGAATATCTTGTCCCGCGACTTACC
>JBNMGX010000444.1:0-1597 GCA_050872465.1 Hallerella sp. | reverse complement strand
GCGAAATGTCGCGGACGCCAGTAAGCGAAAGATGCAGGGACCGCGGAATCGGAGTAGCGCTCATGCTGAGCGTATCCACCGTCAGGCGAAGTTCCCGTAGCCTTTCTTTTTGCTTGACGCCAAACTTCTGCTCTTCGTCGATAATCAGAAGCCCCAAGTCCTTGAAGGAATTCTTTTCCGAAAGAAGCGCGTGGGTACCGACGACGATATCGAACTTGCCCTCTGAAACCTTCTTGAAAATTTCCCGTTTTTCCGCAGCGGACCTGTATCGGTTCACCAAGGCGATGTTCACCGGGAACGCGGCAAAGCGTTCCTTGAAAGTCTCGTAATGCTGGGCGGCGAGAATTGTCGTAGGCACGAGGACGGCGACCTGCTTTTTGGAATAGACGCACTTGAAAGCCGCGCGCATCGCGACTTCGGTCTTTCCGAAACCCACATCCCCGCAGACAAGCCTGTCCATCGGATGCGTATTTTCCATGTCCGCCTTGATTTCGGCGGTGGCGCGGAGCTGGTCGGGCGTCGGATCGTATTCAAAGGAATCTTCGAATTCCTTCTGCATCCGGGAATCCGGCGGAAACGCAAAACCTTCGACAAGTTCGCGCTTTGCGTAGAGCTGGACAAGCTCCTTCGCAATCTTGACGACGCGTTTCTTGACCCGCTCCTTGAGCTTTTCCCAGGTGCGGCTTCCGAGGCTCGCCAGTTCCGGCGCTTCCCCTTCTTCACTTCCCGGCAACCGTTCGATTTTTTTTAGGTCCGAAACGGGAAACTTGAGACGATCGCCGCCCGCATAGTCGAGCAAGACGCAATCGACCAGACCGCCTCCGATTTTTTCCCGGACAAGCCCGCGGTAACGCCCCACGCCATGGTCCTCGTGGACAACGTAGTCGCCGACGGAAAGCGATTCGATAAGCAGCGCACCGGAAACAGAACTCGAAACGGAATGTTTGCGTTTCGGCTTCCCTCCCCGGCTGAAAATTTCCGATTCCGAGAGTAGTGCGATATTTTCTTCGTCGGCGAAAAAGCCTTCGGAAAGTTCCCCGATGAGGATTCCCGCAAGCGGCGCGCCATCGAGCAGATGCACCAACCGCTCTGCGCTCCCTTCGGAATGCGCAACGAGATAAGCCTTTCCGCCTTGTGCGTCGAACGCTTCGATGTCTTTCACCAGCGCGCTTGTCCCGACATTTCCACGCGACTGCAAACGAAGCGGAACGGAAATCCAGTCGGGTGAATCCATCCGGGCGTCCGTCAAATCCAGAACGGGTCGCTCCGAAATCCGGTTGCGGAAATCGTCAAAGCGCCACCAGATGCCCGGCGGAGGGGAAACCTTCCGGTTGAACGAAAGAGCCTTTTCGTATGCATTCACATAGATTCGCCAAAGCTTCCCCGCGGATTCTTCCAACAGCGATTCCCGGTCAAGGACAAGCGCGGCATCCGGCATGTAGTCGAAAACGCTCGCCGAAAGCTTTTCGAATTCGGGGCGTCGCCACCAGATGCTGTCCTCTTCGCCAAAAGGAATCTTCGCCTTTTCTTCCGCGGAAAGTACAAATTCCCCGTGCGGATAGACTTCCACGGAATCCAGCTGTGCGATGGAACGCTG
>JBNMGX010000443.1:0-1607 GCA_050872465.1 Hallerella sp. | reverse complement strand
TAAAAAGATATTTTGGCTTTTGAAAGGACTTTTTTGAAAAAGGCGCGTCTTTATGCAGGAAAAGCGATTCCGTTCCGTTCCCGAACTCTTTTGGGACCTTTGCGAGGCAAGGGATTTTCCGGGATGGGATCTTCGGAGGGATGGGACGTGGGAACACTATTCGCCGGAACGCTTGCGCTCGATGTTCTTCTTCGCGACGCTTGCCTTTTCGAAGCTGGGCGTTTCCGAAAGCGGGACGCTCGGAATCATTGCGAAGACGTCGCCGGACTGGATTCTTGCGGATCTCGCCTGCGAAACTTGCCATGCGCCGACCGTTCCGCTTTTCCCGAACATCAGCGAGGAGCATTTCGAGTTCCAGTGCGACGATTCGAGTGTCGCTTTTCTGGCTGTCGATAACGTGGAATCGCTGGACATTTCGATTCAGAAGCATCTTTCGCGCTTTCGGCGCATCATCTGTTTCGATGAAAATGCGAAGCTCCCGGCAAACGGCATCCATTGGAAAAACCTTTTGCGCGACGGGGAAATCCTTTCGAAATCGGAGGGAGCGTTCGAATGGTTCCGCTTTAGCATGGAAAGTATCCAGTCGAACGATTTGTTTTCGGTCATCTATACGAGCGGATCGACGGGCAGGCCCAAAGGCGCGGAGCTTTCGCATCGGAATATGCTCGCCGAAGTGGAAATGGTCGCGCCGCGGCTTGCAACGGACCCCGCGGAAGATGTTGCGATGAGCGTCCTTCCCGTGGCGCATGTCTTTGAACGGATGGTCGTCTGCGTGTATATGGCGAAGCATCTGCGCGTCTATTTTGCCGATACGCCGAAAAACGCGGGTGTGATCGCGCGAGAGGTTCGCCCGACGGTGGCGACGTTCGTGCCGAGGCTTCTCGAAAAGATGGCTGCTGCGGTTTCGTGCCGGGAATACCGGATGCGCGGCGTGAAGCGTTTATTGATGCACCGGGCGTTCCTCTTTGCGAAGAAAAACGTTCCGGGACGCGGAAACTTTCGCCGGAAAATTTACGACAGGCTGGTCTATCGGCATGTGCGCGAAGCGATGGGCGGGCGTTTCAAGTGGATTATCTCGGGAAGTTCCGCGCTGAACAAGACCGTTTTCCGCTTTCTGGTGAACATGGGCTTTCCGGTTTACGAAGGCTACGGACTTACGGAATGCAGCCCGGTCGTGAGCGTCAATCTGCCGGGAGCGTCTAGGCCGGAGTCGGTGGGGAAGCCGCTTTCCGGGCTTCAGGTAAAAATCGGGGAAAGAAACGAAATCCTGGTGAAGGGGAAGAACGTCTTCCAGGGTTACCGCAACATGCCCGAGATGAATCGGGAAGCGTGGACGTCTGACGGCTATTTCCGCACGGGCGACCAGGGGATTATCGACAAGGACGGCTACCTTTTTTTGATCGGGCGCATCAAGGAAATTTTTAAAACCAGCACGGGAAAGTACGTGTCCCCGGTTCCCGTCGAACTGGAACTCACCCGGCATCCGCTGATCGAAGCCGCCCTGGTGGAAGCGAACAACCGGAAATTCGTATCGGCTCTTCTCTTTTTGGGTTACGATTCCGCGATGAGGATTCTCGGGAAGAACCGGCGAAACTTTAGCCCGGAGG
>JBNMGX010000442.1:0-1625 GCA_050872465.1 Hallerella sp. | reverse complement strand
TTCAATGTCGCCGTCGCCTGCTTCATCGCCATCCGCCACCGCGATCTCAAGTACATTACGGCCTACAGCTCGATTTCGCATCTCGGACTGATATTCCTCGGACTTGCCGCAGCGACGCCCCTCGCATTCCGCGGAGCGGCCCTCCAGATGCTTTCCCACGGTTTTCTCACCGGCCTTTTCTTTGCAAGCATCGGGATGATTTACAGCCGGACGCATACGCGGAACATCGACGAAATGGGCGGACTCATGCGGGTAATGCCTTTTCTCGGGGTGGCTTTCACTATTGCGGGATTTGCCGGCCTAGGACTTCCGGGACTTTCGGGATTCGCCGCCGAATCGACGATTTTCATCGGCAGTTTCCAGAGCCCGATTCCCCACGTCCGTGTCGTCACCATCCTAGGCATCCTTTCCATCACCGTCACCGCAGTCTATATTTTGCAGACCGCTAACCGGATGCTTGCGGGACCTATCCGCGAACAGAAATTCGCAAAGCTCTCCGATGCGGACCTGATGGAAAAAATCGCACTCGTCACCATTCTAGTCTGCCTTTTTGGAGTGGGCATGTTCCCCGGCTGGATTTCGGACTTTCTCGATACGGCCATCGCCCCCATCTACGCAAACTTTGTGAGGTAAGAAGATGTCTCAATTGATTCTGCCGGACATTCTGCTTCTGCTCTTCCCATTCGCGCTCATCCTGCTCAGACAATTTTTCCCTGGCCGAAAGGAGCTGCCGTTTCGGGCTTCCGTCATCTTTTTCGCTGCGCATTTCATCCTCTTGAACGCGCTCCTCGTCGGCGACAGCCAGACCTATCTGTCCAACTGGAAAATCGACAGCTTCGGTATCCTGATGCGCGAAGTCCTCGTACTGGGAACGCTTCTTGCGCTGTTCTTCGCGAAAGACTATTTCGACCATCCGGCAGACGGGAAACCCGAACTCCACCAGTTTTCCGAATTCGCAGCGGTCCTCGCCACCGCCACGTTCGGGGGCTTTACGGTCATTTCGGCAAGGGAGCTGCTCACGCTCTTCCTCGGATTAGAACTCGCCACGCTTCCCATGTACGCACTGACCGCATGGAACAAGAAAGATCCGCAAGGTTCCGAAGCCGGGACAAAATACATTCTGATGGGGAGCGTCGCCTCGGCGTTTGAACTTTTCGGCATCAGCTACCTATACGGCTTTTCGGGCAGTTTACACTTTGACGTAATCGCGGACGCAGTGGCATCAAGCCCGGTCGATCCGCTGCTCTGGATTTCCGTCCTGTTCCTCTTTTGCGGTATCGGTTTCAAGCTCACGCTCTTTCCTTTTCACACCTGGGCGCCCGATGTCTATGAAGGAGCACCAACTCCGGTCACGGCAGTTCTCGCGGTCACAAGCAAGACGGTTGCTATCGCATTCCTCACCGTCCTCGTTTATGGTCCGCTCGCCGTGATTCACGACAAACTCATCCCGTTCCTCTCGCTGCTTGCCGGCGTAACGATTCTTTCGGGAAACCTCGGCGCGTTAAAGCAATCGCGCCTCCGCCGCTTCATGGCCTACAGCTCCATTTCCCAAGCAGGCTATATCCTCGTCGCCCTGGTCGGTTCTCCGGAAAATGCCAAGACCGCGATTCTCTTCTACCTCCTGC
>JBNMGX010000441.1:0-1626 GCA_050872465.1 Hallerella sp. | reverse complement strand
CTTCTATACTTCGCCATCCAGACGCTTTACTTTGTATGCTTTAACGGATTCCTTTCCGCAACGCCGGGGAAGCTTCTCCTGCGCCTCCGCATCGAACGGGCAGACGGTTCCCCGCTCAAGCTTTCCGGCGCCCTTGTCCGCTACCTTTTTAGCCTGCTCACCCAAGCGACCCTGATTTTTTACGGCATCGGCTACATTCTCGCCTTAATCGACCCGCAAAAGCGCGCCCTGCATGACTTCTTCGCAAGGACTCGCGTTGTCCGCATCCCGCGAAAAATTTTTAGCGATAAAGATTCCGCCTCCAAGGATTAATTTGTATGGACTATTTTTCTATTTCCCAGCTAGCAAAGCCTCTTTCCGGGGACGTTGAAATTTCCGGGGCAAAAAATGCGGTTCTCGCGACAATGACAGCGGCGATGCTCGCCGAAGGGACAACGACCATCACAGGCGTTCCCTACCTGCGCGACACGAAGACCATGTCGAATGTTCTCCGCGTTATCGGGTGCCGCATCGACGGCGGAGCGCACGAATTCAAAATCGATACCCGCGGAGCGAACCATCTCGAAGCTCCCTACGAACTCGTCAGCACCATGCGCGCGAGCTTCTATGTACTCGGACCACTAGTCGCAAGATTCGGGCGTTGCCGCGTTTCCCTTCCCGGAGGATGCGCCTGGGGACCGCGCCCTGTCGATTTGCATCTCAAAGGTCTCGAAGCCCTCGGCGCAAAAATCGAGGTGACCCACGGATATGTCGAAGCGACTTCGGACGGACCGCTCCCCGGCGGAAATTTCCGATTCCCGATTTCGTCCGTCGGTGCGACCGTAAACGTTTTGATGGCGGCAACACTCGCTAGCGGGACAAGCGTTCTCGAAAACGCTTCCATCGAACCGGAAATCGATTCCCTCATCGACCTGCTCCAGAATATGGGCGCGAACATCGAAGGCAAAGGAACGCGTTCGCTCGTCATCCACGGCGTAAAAAAAATGCATCCGGGACTGAGCGAGACCATTCCCGACCGAATCGAAGCGGGCTCCTTTCTGTGCGGAGCGGCAATTACCCGCGGAAAGGTCAAGGCGACGCATTGCAACCCGAAGCACATCAAGTCCCTGCTCGACATCTTTGAAGAAATGGGCTGTATCGTCCACACGGGAGAAGACTGGGCCGAAGTCGATGCCTCCTCCCGCGATTTAAAACCCGTCCACGTCGAAACCGCCCCCTATCCGGGATTTCCCACCGACCTGCAAGCCCCTCTGATGGCTGTTCTCGCAACCGTCCCCGGCGAAAGCAAAATCCGGGATACCGTGTACCTCGACCGTTTCAAGCATGTCGCGGAACTCAACCGACTCGGAGCGAACATCTCCCTCGAAGGCAACACGGCGACGATCAAGGGTACGGAAAAACTCCAAGGCGCACCTGTCATGGCTTCCGACCTGAGCGCAGCGGCAGCTCTCGTCCTTGCGGGACTTGTCGCCGAAGGCGAAACGCATGTCAGCCGCATCTATCATCTCGACCGCGGCTACGAAAATTTCGAAGCCAAGATGGAAAAGCTCGGCGGAAAAATTCTGCGCCAAAACGACCAGGCATAACCAAAGAAAGCGCTCCAACTCTCTTCTGAAAAACAAAAGG
>JBNMGX010000440.1:0-1637 GCA_050872465.1 Hallerella sp. | reverse complement strand
GCGCCAATTTACTGTCAAATTATGTCGGTGATTTTGCCACTGCAAACGCAATGCTCGTCGATGATTCCGCGGCCCCCGATCAAATGATTCGCAAACTCAAAAATGCGGTTCAACTTTACAGCAGCAATCAAGACAACTGGAATTACTTAGTGCGCAACGCCTATCAATTCCGCTACGAATGGGACAGAACCATTTCGCAATATCTCTTGACCTTTGGGGAAACTTAAAGAGATTTTATTGCCTAGAAGAATTTGGAAAATACCTATTTTCAAATTCGTAATTCACCATTTTATGCCATTCATCATCGCTTTTAACTTGTATCGATGATTCCACAGTAATAATATCATTTCCAAGACCATTATTATATAGTAGTCCCTTAAAATCCCGCCCAGCCCGCATAACTATTGGGAAAAACTGATTTCTACCCTGTGAAAATATTGCAAGGGTTTCTAAAATATGACTGAAAACCTTGCAATTTTTCCCATGTATAGACCTCCGAAATCCTCCGCCCAGACAAGCCTTTTCTGTTCCCTTGAGGAACAGTTGAACCACAAGCATTCCCTCTACGTTCTCGCGAACAAAATTAACTGGAACAAGTTCGAGACCGAGTTTTCCAAATTGTTCAACGAAGAGAAGGGTGCGCCGAACAAGCCGATCCGTCTCATGACCGGGCTCATCATCCTGAAGCACATCCGCAACGTATCGGACGAGTCCGTCGTGGAGCAGTTCCAGGAAAACGCCTATTACCAGTATTTTTGCGGAGAACGGTTCTTCTCGACGGAGCAACCCTGCGACCCGAGCGAACTTGTCCACTTCCGGCACATGATTGGCGAAGCGGGCATGGACATGATCCTCAAGGAAAGTATCCTCGTCAACGATGACCACGATAAACAAGGACCGACAGGATGCGGCACGGTCTTTCTTGACACGACCGTGCAGGAAAAGAACATCACGTTCCCTACAGACGCCAAACTTGCGAACAAGATAATAGAGCAGGTGCAGAAAATCGTGGAAGAACACGGCCTTCCGCAGAGACAGTCCTACAAGAGAACCTTGAAGAAGATTCATCGTGACCAGCGTTTCCGCAATCACCCGAAAAACGCCAAAAAGGCTCACAAGGCGGATCGCAGGCTGAAGACAATCGCGGGACGGCTCGTCCGTGAATTAGAGCGAAATCTCGCCAGCAAGAACTTGTTGAACACGTACAAAGGAAAAATCGAGCTTTTCAAAAAAGTTCTGGCACAGAAGAAATGCGACAAGGACAAGGTCTATTCGCTTCACGAACCCGAAGTAAAATGCATCGGCAAGGGCAAGGAACACAAGAAATACGAGTTCGGCAACAAGGTGTCAATTGCCCGGAGCTACAACGGCCTCATCGTCGGCGCAGTCGCGTTCCGGGACGAGTATGACGGACATACGATAGACGATACGCTTGACCATGTTGAACAAATGCTTGGATTCAGGCCGAGCCGGGCAGCATGCGACCGGGGATACCGCGGACAAAAGGAATCCGGAACGACAAAGATCGTGATACCGGACGTCCCGAAGAAAAACGCGACTTACTACCAGAAGGAAAAGGCTCACAAGCTTTTTTGCAAGAGGGCAGGCATCGAACCAATCGATGGTCACTTGAAGAG
>JBNMGX010000439.1:0-1656 GCA_050872465.1 Hallerella sp. | reverse complement strand
GCGTATTCCAGACAAGGACAACTTTTTCCTGGGAATCCTTTTCGACTCGAGCCGTTGCAGAAGTTTTCTTGGCGAATTCATTTTCCAGAAAACGCCGCTGCTTTTCCTGAAACGCTTCGCCTAAATCCTTCAATTCCTTGACGAGCGTATCTATCTTGGAGCGAACCGTCTGCAAGGTTTCCCGACCGCTTTCCTTTTGCCGCAGTTGTTTCAGCCGCTCTTCCTCCTGAATCAATTGTCCTTTGCGAGTGGCGAGATCCGTCTCGACCTTCTCTATCTGGGATAGCAACAAGTCGCGCTCCGCCTTGGATATCACGGCATGACGCAAATCAGTTTCCGAAGCGAATCTTCCCCGAAGCTTTGCCTGGAAATCAGATTCCAGACATTCCTTATTCCGTTCATCCGCCATCAGCTTTGCCGAAATCGTTTCCAGACGAACTTTCTGTTCTCCCAAAAATTTTTCCGTCTGGACATAACCGTCAAACAGCTTAGAACGTTCCATCGCGACAGCGTCAATCTTATTCTGCCAACTGCGCCTATCTTCCGCGACATCTACCGTGCCAAAAAGTTTCTGGCGTTCGGCGACCAAAGCCTGGACACTCTTCTTTTTTTCGTCCAAGTCCTTGTTCAAGAGGGAAAGTTCGTCTCGAGCGTTTGCTTCGTTTCCATCGAGACTTTTTTTCTGCACCTGAATGACAGAAAGCTGGTGATGACACGCATCGATATTTTTGATGCACGCCGTCCACTGGGTAGCCCAATGTTGAATTTTCGAAAGGACAAGGGAAGGTTCATCCAAATCCTTTTCCGAAAAGCCATAAGGCTTGAGCTTTTCGATTGTCGTCAAAACATATTCCGACACGACATTCGCCTTGTCGGAAAAATCCTTTTCGCAAGCCTTGATCTTTCCATCCGCGATTTTAAGCTGGTATTCCGCCTCTTCGGATTCCTTGCGCGCCTCTTCGTAACGCCTTTGCAAATGGTTCAAGCGTTCTGCGGTCGCCGTCACCTCGCCCGGAGAAAATTTCTGTGCGGTGTGCGTCACATGAAAAGGACTTCCGCATACAGGACAGCGAGCGCCTTCCACAAGTGTCGTCTGCAAAAACATCGCAATTTTATTCATATCGTTGGAAAGGCCGCGATTCCGCTCATCCTCGGCGATTTTCAGTTCGCGTTTCCTGGAACGACAGCAAACTTCCGCATCGCCATACTGGTTCTTTGAAATGGCAAGAGCATCTTTTGCCCGAACGACATCATCCTTCGCGGCTCCGAGAAGCTTCAAGCGGTCCGAAATAACCGACTTTTCGCTCTCGAGCATTTTATGCGTCGGATGCGCATTGGCGTATGTTTCATTTTCTTCACAAGTTTTTTCTACACCGAGACGCTCATTGTCCAAGTTCATGCGTTCCAAGCGGAGCGTTTCCAGTTTAGACGACAGTTTTTCAATCTGCGCCTTTTTCTCGTCGCAAACTTTCCTGTCCCGATAAATGTCCGAATCCAAGGAAGAAACCCGCTCCCGAAGTTCATCCCGCTTTTTATTATCCTCGCCAAGCCTTTCTTCTTCCTTTTTTTTCGTTTCCAAAGCGGTCGCTTCTTGTCGGAGACGCATTTCCATTTCAGGAATTTTCTTGACTATCTCATCCTTTTGCGCCTTTTGGG
>JBNMGX010000438.1:0-1683 GCA_050872465.1 Hallerella sp. | reverse complement strand
TCCAAATCCTTCAATAAGCCCGCCCGGAGGCTTGTCCGGGGCGTCCTCGGCCTTCCCGACCGGAACGACGCCAATTATAGAATTCCCCGCCCTGACCGTCAAGGGTCCCTCGCCACTTTTTCGCTTGCTTTTCGCTTGCAACGCAAATTTACTCTGCAAAACCGACGAGTCTTCTAGATATTTACACTATATAAACAAAAAGCGCTCTTATTTTATTTGAAACCAACAAGAATTTTCCGTGAAAAGTTCAAACCTCCGTCTCCAATCATCAAAAAGGAAGGCTAAAAATCGGCAAGAAGTCTCGCAATTTTTCAAAATCAATTGATTCGAGCCCAATTTTCAGGGAAAAACTTCATTATAATCGAATTTTCGCTTCCCGAATCCGAGGAATCTTCACCGCCAGAACCAGACGAGGAACTCACCTCGGTACTGGACGAGGAATCGCCAGAAGACGAGCTTTCCTCCGTGCTCGAACTGCTCTCCGAACAGCCCGAAAGCGTGCTGTCCGTCTTTCCGCAAATTTTCTGTGTAAAATGATTATCTCCCCAAGACCACATTGTATAAGAACATTTATAATCGGAGACTTTACCTAGCGCTTGACAAGTTTCCGAAAAATCGTCCAATTCTTTTTTTGCATTTTGAGACGCACACACTCACATCCCAAAAGATACCGCTACCCAACAAAAATTATAAGTTCCTCCACCTTCATAGTTTACAAAAGTCTCCATTAGGAAAACCAATAGCACCATTACACCCAATTGTTTTGCAGACACAAGAAGCAGGCTCAAGCGTTGTCTTTGACTTTTCGCCCCATCTATCAAGGATTTTCCCGGTTGATGTTTTCCTGCGAGGAAGATGTAAGACGAAAGGCTCATCTTTCGTCCCCATGATTTACGTATCTATCGTTTCAGGTTCAAGCGAATCAGTACAAACTAACCGAATAAATCTTTAATCAAAAATAGAGCAAGCCCTAGGCTCGCCACCGAAATAAATCGTCCGATAAAGACATTTCCCTTTTTACATTGCAACCGACTTCCGCAGATTCCTCCAAAGAACGCTCCGATGGAAACGCAAATCGCAAGGCTCCAATCGACTTTTCCCATCCAGATGAGACCTATCGAACTGACGAGGAGAAATGTTCCGGTCAAGGCATTCTTCAAGGCATTTACCCGCAACAGGTCAAGTCCCGTATAACGCGACAGGGCGATAATTTGTACGAAACCGACTCCGACCTGCATGACATTTCCATAGACGCCGATGAGAAAAAATCCGATAAAGGCAAACGGGGAAATTTTTGTCGCCGGCTTAGAAGGCCTGGCTAAAAACTTCCGATTGACATGGCTCATGATGACGACAAAAAATATGGCAACGGAAAGAACGCCCTGGAAAAACTTGTCATCGATTTTTGTCAGGAAAAACATTCCGCAAAGCGACCCGGCAAGAGTCGGCCAAATAAGCATCCGAAAAAATTTGACATTTAAAAGTCCCTGTCGAAACAAATGCACCGCCGAAGCGAGATCGCCGACTAAAAGCCCCAAGCGATTGGTCCCGTTCGCCACCGTAGGCGGAAGCCCGCAGAAAATCATCAGCGGCAAGCTGACCGAACTTCCGCCGCCAGCGACGCTATTGACTGCGCTTGTCAAGGCTCCGATGAAAAAGAATACGATGTAGAGATACCACTCG
>JBNMGX010000437.1:0-1687 GCA_050872465.1 Hallerella sp. | reverse complement strand
GAGGAATCGGAACGACCGATGCCAATCATGACAATTTCACGGGCCAGGGCTTCTTCAACGTGGAAAATTCGGATTCGAGTTATTTCCTTTTGAAGCTTGTCGCCGAACAGTCCGCGTCGAACGCAAGGCTGATGATCCGCTACGCAAATGGCGGAGCCGCTGCGCGACCGATGAAAATAACGGTCGATGCGGGAACTTACGAGGCGGAGTTTCCTCCGACGGGAAGCTGGGACGTCTGGGATTCGGTTGTGATTGAAAATGTCTGGATCGATGCGCTCCCGTTTGATTTCAAGCTGGAGTCTGTCACGTCTGACGGCGGACCGAATATCGATCTTGTCGCGTTTGACATTTCGAGCGTTTATCGCGAAGGGTGCACCGCAGCCGAAGTTCCGACGGGAATCATGAAAAAGGAGGTCCGCAAAAAGGATGGAACTGTTCGGAAAAACGAAAGTTCCTGCCTTTACGATGTTTCCGGATCATGCCATTCCGCAGGGCGCAAGCGAAGCTTTTCAAAGGGCGTCTATTTTTGAAGGGCTTGTTTTTGGGAGGGGGAGTAACTGTGGACATTTAGGTTCTAGGGATTAGGGACTAGGGAACAGGGATTAGTCCGCAGACGTCTAGGCTTTTGGGAAGCGGTACGAGGGACGCGGGGACCTGAAGCGAACTAAATTCTCTCAACTTTTAACTCTTCACTAAGTTCTATGTTCTGGAAATTCCCCCTACCTTACAACCACCCTCTAGGCCACGCTGTCCCATGTCATTCCCGTGCTCCGACACGGGAATCTCCTTTCAGATAAGGGATTATCGGGTCAAGTTCGGCAATGACAGGTTAGCGAGCTTGTCGAGCTAAGCGACATTGTTAGAGGATGACCGCTTGGAAGTAAAAGTTCGTGCAAACGTCCCTCGTCCCGCTTACCGCGTCCCGTTTTAACAACTGATTTCTGTTTTCAGACAACCGGCAGTTCGCTAGACAGTCAATTCCTCATTCCGCATTCCTAATTCCTAACTAACTCCACTGATTTCTGTTTCCTGATTTATTTCGACTAACAACTATCAACTCGTCCCGTTTACCGTGTCCCGCATCCCTCAAACAACTGATTCCTGACAACTTACAGTTCGCTAAAACGTCAATTCCGCATTCCTAATTCCTGTCTCCTGATTCCTGACTTCTGTCAACTATCCACTAGTCACTAACCACTGACTCAGACTCCTGTTTCCTGATTCCTCGCAACTCCCGACAGACAACTATTATCTATATTTGGGAAACCCTTTTCAAGGAGTTCACAACTATGATGACTTTGAAGCAAGAAGACCCCGAAATCTACAGCCTCATCCAGGAGGAAGCGGAACGCCAGGAATACGGCATCGAGCTGATCGCGTCCGAAAACTACACCTCCAAGGCGGTGATGGAAGCGATGGGTTCCGTTCTTACCAACAAGTACAGCGAAGGCTATGTCGGCAAGCGCTATTACGGCGGCAATCAGGTCATCGACAAGATCGAGCAGCTCGCTATCGATCGCTGTAAGGAACTTTTCGGTTGTGAACATGTAAACATCCAACCGCTTTCCGGTTCTCCGGCAAACGCTGCGGTCTATCTCGCCGTCCTGAAGCCGGGCGACAAGGTCCTGGGCTTGAAACTCGATCACGGCGGACATCTTTCCCACGGCCATCCGGTGAACTTCTCCGG
>JBNMGX010000436.1:0-1692 GCA_050872465.1 Hallerella sp. | reverse complement strand
GGAATGGGCGGAATGATGTAATCGTTCCAAATTCCGTTGGACTGGCACAGCGCCGCAAATGCGGCGCTGTGCTGTTTTTAAAACGATCCGTTTCAAAATTAAACGGAAATTCCTATGCAGCAAGGTCTTTTCTGTCAAAGCAAAAGTGGCACGCATTTTGCTATTAAAAATTCAAAGTTTAAATGATTAAAGGTAAATCATGTCCGAAGAAAACAAGAACATCCCCGAAAACGACGATATCGTCAAGAATGCGGAAGACGCGATGAATTCCGCTAGCGAAAAGCCGGCAGAACAGAATGCCGAAACGATTGAAGCGAAAGAGAATACCGCCAATCCCGACGAAGTTTCCGAACTTGACAAGGCCAAGGCGGAAATCGAAACGCTCAAGGCGCAAGTCGCCGAAAGCAAGGATCGCTATGTCCGACTGATGGCCGAGTTTGACAATTTCCGCCGTCGCACCGCCAAGGAACAGCTAGACTTGATCGAAACGGCCAACGCCAAGCTTCTCGAAAAGCTTTCGGAAGTTCTCGACAACTTCGAGCGAGCCGCCCACCCGGACAATAACAAGCAAAAGGACTACGATGCTTTTGCCAAGGGCATCCAGATGATTCACGACCAGTTCGCGAAAATTTTGAAGGACGCGGGACTCGAACAGCTCGATCCGGTCGGGGAGCCTTTTGACCCGAACTATCACGAAGCCCTTATGCGCCAAGCTTCGGACAAGATCCCCGAATCTCACGTGATCCAGGTTTTCCAGAAGGGCTACAAGCTCAAGAACAAGCTTTTGAAAACCGCAAAAGTCATCGTTTCTTCCGGGACCGCTTCAAAATGAAACGCTTGCCGAAAGGAACGGCAAAAACAACAAATTTAAGGCACTTCAAACGTTGGCACGCATTTTGCTAATTCAAGTGCGAAAAAAAATGAAGGAGATTCATCTATGAGTAAGATTATCGGTATTGACTTGGGAACGACTAATAGCTGCGTTGCCGTCATGGAAGGCGGCAAGCCCGTCGTCATCGCCAATGCAGAAGGTTTTCGCACGACTCCGTCCATCGTCGCTTTCGGCAAGAACGGCGAACGTCTGGTCGGGCATGTCGCAAAGCGCCAGGCGATTACCAACCCGGAAAACACGATCTATTCGATCAAGCGGTTTATGGGACGTCGCGCCGGAGAATGCAGCGATGCGGAAAAGCACATGCCTTACAAGATCGTCGGCTCGGGCAACGACCTGCTCCGCGTAAAAATCGGAGACAAGGAATTTGCACCTCCCGAGATTTCGGCAATGGTTCTCCAGGCCATGAAGAAAACCGCAGAAGACTATCTGGGACAGCCGGTCACGCAGGCCGTGATTACCGTTCCCGCCTACTTTAGCGATTCCCAGCGCCAGGCGACAAAGGATGCGGGAAAGATTGCGGGACTTGATGTTCTCCGCATCGTGAACGAACCGACCGCTGCGGCTCTCGCCTACGGTCTCGACTCGAAGAAGAGCGAAAAGGTTGCGGTCTATGACCTCGGCGGTGGAACTTTCGATATTTCCATCCTTGAAATCGATGACGGCATGTTCACCGTCAAGGCGACCAACGGCGATACGATGCTCGGCGGAGACAACTTCGACGAAGTCATCATCGACTGGATTAACGACGAATTCAAGAAGACGAATCCAGGCATCGACTTGAAGAGCGACAAAATGGC
>JBNMGX010000435.1:0-1692 GCA_050872465.1 Hallerella sp. | reverse complement strand
CCCGGAACCCGACATGGTGCGCCTGGTGACCGACCCGGCGTTTGTCGAGGAAATCCGCCGGACGCTTCCGGAACTGCCGGACGCCCGCTTCGCGCGCTTCATCAAGGATTACAAGCTTACGGAATACGATGCGCAGGTCCTGACCGACGAAATCCAGGTGAGCAACTGGTTTGATTCCGCGGCGAAAACCTGCAAGAACCCGAAGATTCTCGCAAACTGGGTCATCACGGAGCTTCTCCGCGAAGTTAAGGAACTGGAAGGAGGCTTTGACGCCATCAAGGTCAAACCCGAACATCTTTCCCGGCTGGTGAACCTCATCGAAGACGGCACCATCAACGGAAAAATTGCGAAGCAGATCTTTGCGGACATGTTCGCCTCGGGCAAGGCTCCGGACTCGATTGTCCAGGAAAAAGGACTTGTACAGATTACGGATACCGGAGCGATCGAAAAGGTCGTGCGCGAAGTCATTGCGAAGAACGCGTCGCAGTTCGCCGAGTTCAAAGGCGGGAAGGTCGCTCTCAAGGGCTTCTTCGTCGGCCAGGCGATGAAAAATTCCGGCGGCAAGGCGAACCCTAAAATCGTAAACCAGCTTCTGGACCAGATTGCGAAGGAATAAGTCCAAGACGGCAGCTCGAAAAAGGAGCTTCATCCAGGGCGTTTCCGCAGGAAGCGTCCTTGTTCTGTTTTTCCTGTTCGCTGGAAATGTTTCCGAGGCTCGTGCGGCGGATGCCTTCGATTCGATGTATGTGAACACGCTGAACATGTCAGACGCCGAAGCGGCGGCTGTCTATGGCGTCGATTCGGTGCAGGTCGATGTAAAGCCCACCCGCGAGGAACTCCACGAAGAGATGGAACCGGAATACGTGATGCGGGAATACGACCACCGGCAGCAGCTGATCGTCGGGTCAGTCGTGATGCTCTGCATTGCGCTTGCGATGGTGATGATGAACAACTACAACCCGATGCGTTAATTTGTACGCATCCGACGGGATTCTTCCCAGGCGAGCATTTTCTGGGTGAGAACCTGCCGTAGCGATTCCATCCCGATGTTTTCCTTGGCACTGACCTGGAGGGCTTCCGGAAAATGCGCAAGGAGTTCCGACCGGCGTTCGGGAGTCGCCGATTCCGCCTTGTTGAACACGATGATTCGGGGGATTTCGGGGGCGATCAGTCCTTCGAGAATCCTGTGCGTAATTTCCAGATGTTCCGCATAATCGTTTGCCGTCGCATCGACAACGTTCAGGATGAGGTTGGCGTTGCTCGCCGCTCCGAGCGTACTTTTAAAAGTGGCGAGCAGGTGCGGAGGCAGCTTGCGGATAAATCCCACCGTATCCGACAGCAAAATGAACTTCCCGTCTCCGACGTAGAGCTTTCGCATGGTGCTGTCGAGAGTGGCAAATAGCTGGTCCTTGACATAGACATTGCTTTTGGTAAGGCGGTTCGTGAGCGTACTCTTCCCCGCGTTCGTATAGCCGACGATGCCGTCCTGGAAAAGATCCGAGCGACGAACCGCTTGCCGTTCTCTCGCCCCTTCAATCTTTTCGAGCTTCCTTTTCAGTTCCTGGATTTTTTTATGGATGATTCGCCGGTCCGTTTCGAGCTGGGTTTCGCCGGGCCCGTTCATGCCGATGCCACGCCCACCGGCCTGTCTCGAAAGGTGCGTCCAGGCGTGGGTAAGTCGCGGGACAAGAT
>JBNMGX010000434.1:0-1699 GCA_050872465.1 Hallerella sp. | reverse complement strand
TCGCAAAGCTCGGCAAGGCGAACCGCAGAGACTGCCCCACTCCCGTATGGTTGAAAGATCGCGTGCACACGATTTTCATCCCATATTTTTTGCGGTAAAGCGAGGCAAAGTTTTCCTGGGCGATTTTCGTAATGCCGTAAGGGTTGCTCGCTTCAAGCGGATCCGTCTCTTTTAGCGGAGAATTTTTGGGAGCATATTCCTCCGCGCTGCCGATGAGGAGAGTCTTCGCATCCGGCGAAAATTTTTGGACGGCATCCAGCAAATGCAAAACGCCTTTTACGTTCACATCGACGGTCATCTGCGGATTTTTCCAGCTTTCCCCGACCGAACTGACCGCAGCCAGGTTCACCACGAAATCGGGAGCTGCTTTTCGCACGGTGTCTTCGACAGCGGAGCGGTCCAGCAGGTTGAATTCCGGAAAGTTCGCCTGGAAAACCCGATGACCGGCAGCTTCCAATTCGCGGACGAGATAGCCCCCGACAAATCCCGACGCTCCGACGACTAGCGTTGTCGGCATCAGATTTTTCCTTCGGCAAGAAGCTTCATGTCGCTCTCGACCATGCGACGCACCAGTTCTTCGTAAGAAATCTTCGGCTCCCACCCGAGAATGCGTTTTGCCTTCGAAGCGTCGCCTATCAGGAGATCCACCTCCGCCGGGCGAAAGAACTTCGGATTCACCCGAACCAGTTCGCGGTCCGTCCCCGCGAGGAACGCCCGCTCGTCCTTGCCGGACCCGCGAAATTCAAGTTCCATCCCAGCAGCCCGGAACGCAAGCGTCACAAAGTCGCGGACCGTGTGCGTCCGACCCGTCGCCACCACATAGTCGTCAGCCTCCGGACGCTGCAGCATCAGCCACATCGCGCGGACGTAGTCCTCCGAATGCCCCCAGTCGCGGCTGGCGTCCAGGTTCCCGAGTTCCAAAATTTCCTGTTTCCCGGCCCGAATCTTCGCCGCCGAAATCGTTATCTTCCGCGTCACGAACTCCGCGCCGCGCCGCTCCGACTCGTGGTTGAAGAGGATGCCCGAACAAGCGAACATCCCGTAGCTCTCGCGGTAATTCTTCACAATCCAGTGCCCGTAGAGCTTCGACACCCCGTAAGGGCTCCGCGGGTAGAAAGGCGTGTTCTCATCCTGCGGCACAGCCTGCACACGGCCGAACATCTCGCTCGTGCTCGCCTGGTAAACCCGCGTATCGGGCTTCGCAAGCCGCACAGCCTCTAGGAGCTTCGTCACGCCGGTCGCGTTGATGTCCGCCGTCGAGAGCGGCGTCTCCCACGATGTCGTGACAAACGACTGCGCTGCCAGGTTGTATATCTCGTCCGGCTTCGCCATCTCCACCGCGCGCAGAAGCGACGCCATATCCGTCATGTCCCCGAAGAGGAAAGTCACGCGCCCCTTCAGGTGCTCCGCATTGTTGAAGTCGAGCTTGCTCTTGCGACGGACAAGCCCATAGACCGCATAGCCCTTCGACAGGAGTAGCTCCGCGAGATACGAGCCGTCCTGGCCCGTGATGCCGGTTATCAGTGCTGTTTTCATACCCATAGGTCTCCAAAAATTTTAAAACTTAATCGGATAGAGCAAGAAGAATTTTACATCGGGATACACCTGGAGCGTCGGAGCGGGCAGCTTGAAGCCGTTCGCAAAGCGGACCAGGTTCCGCGCCCAACGTTTGTGCGGCTTGAAAATCGCCTCCATATCG
>JBNMGX010000433.1:0-1701 GCA_050872465.1 Hallerella sp. | reverse complement strand
CTTCCCAGCCGTCTTCGGTCGAAACGGAATCGCTCGGAGCGTTTTCCCCGGCAACGGCTTCTGCTTCTTCGGGCTGTTCAGGCTCCGCCGTCTTTTGAGGGACTTCCGAAACGACAGGCTTCGCGGATTCAGCGGGAACCGCCTTGACCTTCGCCGGCTCGGAAAGCGGGAACTTCCCGATATAATTGTGAACGATTCGCGGCGTCACAAAGATCACCAGGTCGCTCTTCGCCACGGTCTTCTTTGTGTACTTGAACAGATTCCCGAGAACCGGAATGTCCATCAGGAACGGAATGCCGGATTCGGTTTCCCGATGCTCGTTCCGCGTCAGGCCGCCGATGACAACCGTCTCGCCGTCGCCGACTACAACTTTCGTCTGCGCTTCCTGCTTGCTGATAACGACCTGTCCCATGTTGTCGTAGCTATAGGAATCGTTCTGCGGGTGAAGATCCAGCATGATGCGGTTATCGCCAGAGACGTGCGGCGTCACGACCAGCTTGATGCCCGTTTCCACGAGCTGCGTCGAAGATTCCCCGTCGTCATCGATGACGCGGATCGAAATCTGGTCGCCCATAAAAATCTGCGCTTCCACATTGTCCATCGTCGAAATCTGCGGAGTAGCCAGCACTTCCGTCGAAGCGTCCGAAAGGATGTTCGCAATCGCCACCTGGACATTGTTATCCAGAACGCTAGCTGTCAAAGCGGTCGTCGCATTGCTTACCGAGGGCGACGTTCCGTTTGCCGGGAGAGAGCTCATCGCGACACTTGTACGCGTTCCCGATCCGCCACCGGAAGGCGTTCCCACGGTTCCCGGCGTGAGAGCGGTCGAACCCATTTTCGCCGTCCAGTCAACGCCCAGTTCGCGGGCCAGATCGCTCGACACGACGACCAGCTTTGCCGTAATCATGATCTGGAGCGTTTCGACATCTAGCTCTTCGAGCGCATTTTCCATCTGCTCGATGCTCTTTTCGGTATCATAGACAATAATCGAATTCGTACGTTCCACCGTCGTAATCTTGCCGCGGGATGTTTTCATCGATTCCAGAACCTTGACCAGTTCCTCGGCCTTGGCATGTTCCACCTGGAAATTTTTCCGCACGAGCGGTGCGTTATTCGCTTCCGCAGCGAGCTTGTCCGCCAGCTTTTTCTGCTTTTCCTGGAACGCCGACGAACGCTGCACATAGACATACTTGTCTTCAATCGTCCATGTAAGGTCATACGTGTCACACACCAGTTTCAAAACATCCTGCCACGATTTTTTCGTCACCTGGAGATTTGAAATCTTTCCCGAGACATCCGGCGCAAGGACGATATCGATTCCCGCCATCGTGGAAATGGACTGGAATGCGGCGTTGAAGTTCATATTGACGAACCGAAAATCGTACAGCCTGGTATTCGGAACGCTCTCTTCCGCAAAAGCGGAAACGAGACAGAGCCAAAGCATAGCTATCGTTGAAAGACGGACGATTTTTTTCATTTCGCTTTACTCCCATATAAATCGGGCAAACTCATTGAATACCTGCGACTGACCCCGAATTCCTGCAAGAGGAACAGGACATCTGTCTGCGTAATCTTCAGGACCTTGCCATTCAAGATGCGGTCGCCTTCCTTGACCGTGTAAGAAATTTCCGGATTTTTCGAATCGGCGAGAATCGCGAGCGGAACTTCCGACTCCCAGATGATACCGACAAGTTCCACTTG
>JBNMGX010000432.1:0-1714 GCA_050872465.1 Hallerella sp. | reverse complement strand
TCTTGCCGGGACCGACTGCGATGACGGTTCCCTGCATCGGCTTTTCCTTCGCGTTATCGGGAATATAAAGACCGCTTTCGGTTTTTGCTTCTGCCGGAGCGGGTTCGATTAAAACTCTGTCTGCAAGTGGCTTGATCATAGGGATGTTTACCTCGTTTGTTGAAAATTTCGCCGCCTTGTACGGCTTTTTGTTCGCCTTTTGCCATGCAAGAATCGTGCCAACGCGTATTTTGGGGAAATTTTAATTAAAATGGCTAAAAAATCGGGAAAAATGAAAACATGTTTCACAGAACGTTTCACTTTGAAACATTTCAGGTTGAATCTTTTGAAAACGCGCATTCGGGCAGAAGGCGACGATGTTTCCCCGCGCTTTTCTATATTGTCGGGGAAAAATCAAAACGCGAGGTTCCCGATGAGCTACCAGTCCAAAGCCGAGAAAAATTTTCAAACCCTGTCCGCCAATCCTGATCCCGGTCGAGGCATCGTACTCGGAACATCCCCGGACGGCAAGTCTCTTGTCCAGGTTTACTGGATCATGGGGCGTAGCGAAAACAGCCGGAACCGCGTCTTTGAACTGGAAGATTCGGGATTTGTCAGGACGCGAGCCTTTGACGAAAGCAAGCTCTCCGATCCGCACCTGATTATCTATTACCCGGTGCGCAGCCTGCCGAATGCTCACATCGTGACAAACGGGGACCAGACCGATACGATTTTTGATGCGCTCCGCCTAGGCGGAACCTTTGAAAGCTCCCTTTCGACCCGGGAATACGAGGACGATGCGCCGAACTTTACACCGCGCATTTCGGGCATCACCTACCGCGAACCGAATCCGTCCATCTACCAGCTTTCGATTCTCAAGTCCGCAGACAACTCGGAAGAAGCTGGCTGCATCCGCGAAACGTTCAGCTACGAAAAGGCGCTGCCGGGCCTCGGGCATTTCATCTCGACCTACGTGACGAACGGAAGCCCGATTCCGTCCTTTGACGGCGTTCCCCAGTGGATGCCGATTTTCGATTCCGCGGAAAAGACGCTCGACGCCTACTGGAACGCCCTAGATGCCGATAACAAAGTTTCCCTCTTGGTGAAATGGATAAACCGGGAAACCTTTGCCGCCAAGACGCTTATCGTAAACAAGCTGAGATAGCCTTTTAGTTTGAATGCAAAAAAGGCTTTGCTTTCGAGCAAGGCCTTTTTCCGTTCTAGATTCGCCCTTTCTATTTTCGGAGAGCGGAAAGAAATTCCTTGAGACGTTCGTCCTTCGGATTGTCGAAGATTTCTTCGGGCGAGCCGTCTTCCTTGATGATGCCATCGGCAAGGAAGAGAACCCGATTGGCGACTTCGCGGGCAAAGCCCATCTCGTGCGTGACGACGACCATCGTCATGCCGGAACTTGCGAGGTTCTTCATGATTTTTAGCACTTCGCCGACCATTTCCGGGTCGAGCGCGCTGGTCGGTTCGTCGAAAAGTATCGCTTCGGGATTCATGGCGAGAGCCCGCGCAATAGCGATACGTTGCTGCTGTCCACCGGAAAGCTGGGCCGGGTAGTGATTCGCCCTGTCAGAAAGCCCTATCCGTTCGAGAAGTTCGAGCGATTTCGCTTCGGCTTCGGAAGCGGTCATCATCCCGAGCTTGACCGGGGCGAACATGATGTTCTTTTGTGCGGTCATGTTCTTGAACAGGTTGAACTGCTGGAAAACCATGCCGATGCGTTCGC
>JBNMGX010000431.1:0-1720 GCA_050872465.1 Hallerella sp. | reverse complement strand
GGCGAGAATTTTGCAGCCTTGTCGGCAGAGATAGGCCGCGGCGTGCAATTCCGCGAACCGACCTTGTTGCTTGTTTCGGTTTGCCGTTCGGGAAATCATTGGGCGAGAAGTCCGAGAATGCGAATTTCGGAAATGGCGAGGTCCGCCGATTCGTTTACGGTGTAGGCGTCTTCGAGGAAAACCTGGATTTCGGTCGTTTCCATCGTTTTCATTTCAGGGTACTGGACGCCTTTCATGTCTTCGAGCTGGAGCACTTGGCGAAACCCTTCCCGCGTGAGGAGGGAAAGCGTTTTCGGTTTATTGAAAATGCGGAACCGGTCGCCGAATTCGTCATCGGTTGATTTCTGGAATCCGCTCGCGAAGCCTATCGCCGTGACGATTGTGGGCGAGGAAAAGTTCAGGATGAAAATCGGCGCCCTGGAATTGGACGGCATCGGAAGAAGCCATGCTGTCTTCAGGTCCTTGTCCGTGAGATTTGATTCCGAATAGTCGCCCGAGCCTTCCATGTTGCGTTCTTCGTATGCTGCGCGGATTTCGACGCTCTGGATTTCCTGGAGGGTCTTGGGAGGCTTGTAGGAAAGGAGAAACGCGAGGAGCAAGAGAACCAGCAGCGGGAAGAGGGCGATGGCGAATAGCTTCACGTGCTTGTTCGTGAAGCGTCGAACGTTGTCGGAAACCTTGTTTGTAATCAGCGGGCGGTTCTTGATGAGCTTGCGGATGCTCATTGTATCATGCCCGTGGTGCTGCTCGCCGGGATGGAGCGGGGCGAAGACGATGTCGAGCGCGTTCAGAAAGTCCTGCATGTTCTTGAAGCGGTCCCCGACGTTTTTCTTGAGGCATTTCAGGATGAGCTTCGCGAGGCCTTTGGGCATGTCAGGCCGGAAGTTTTCCGGATTGGGAGGCTCTTCCTGGACATGTTTCATCGCAATTTCGATGGGCTTCGAACCGGTGAACGGCAGGCGTCCGCATGTCATTTCAAAAAGGATGACGCCTAGGCTGTAAATGTCCGAGCCGATGGAAACGTCGTCGCCATGGCACTGTTCGGGCGACATGTATTCGGGCGTTCCCATCGTCGTTCCGGTCATCGTTAAGCGCTCTGCGGACTGGATGTGCGAAATTCCGAAATCCATCAGATAGACGCGGTTGTCGTGCGTAATCATGATGTTCGAAGGCTTGACATCGCGGTGGACGATTCCCTTGCTGTGCGCATAGAGAAGGCCCCGGGCGACTTGCTTCGTGATTATCTCGATGGCGTCGAAGTCTAGACGTCGGCGGTGTTCGAGAACTTCCGAGAGGGTGCTGCCCTTGACGTATGTCATCGCGATGTAGAGCTGGTTTCCCTGCTTGCCGAAATCGAATACCTGGACTAGGTTCTGGTGGTCGAGTTCCTTCATCGCCTGGGCTTCCATGTAGAACCTTTCGACGGATTCCTTGTCGGAGGATGCGTCGAGAACCTTGAGGGCGACTTCGCGCTTCAGGTTTTTTTGCAGAGCCTTATAGACATATCCCATGCCGCCCTTGCCGAGAACGCCCAAGAGTTCGTAGTCGTCGTTGAAAGGTCTTGGAAATTTTTCTGTCGTCATTTTGCTTTCTTCATTTGTTTTAAGGCGATGATGGATACAATATAAATTAAGATGGCGATGAAAATCGGGAGCGTCCAGTCGGAAAGTCGCACATCCATGCCCATGAAAACGTTCTGCATCGCGGACTGATCGTAGAG
>JBNMGX010000430.1:0-1721 GCA_050872465.1 Hallerella sp. | reverse complement strand
TTGATGCTCGCCGGGTCGCGCGTCGCAAGCACAAGGTTCACAATATATTCGCGGATGCGTTCATCGACGTAGATTTCCTTCACCAGGCGGCGCGCCTTCAGAATGTCTTCCTTGTTCGCCACAGCGCTAGGCATTTCGAGACCGTTACCGCTCACCGCGTCGAGAATCTTCATCTCGTCTTCCTTTCCCGGATAGCCGACCTTGACCTTCAAGAGGAAGCGATCTACCTGCGCTTCCGGCAGCGGATAGGTACCTTCCTGCTCAATCGGGTTCTGCGTCGCAAGTACAAGGAACGGTTCGTCGAGCTTGTACGTCTCATCGCCAATCGTAATCTTCCGTTCCTGCATCGCTTCGAGAAGCGCGCTCTGCACTTTAGACGGGGCGCGGTTGATTTCGTCAGCGAGGACGAGGTTCGTAAAGAGCGGGCCCTTGCGGGTTTCGAAGCGGGCCTCTTTCGCATTGTAAATCGTCGTGCCGAGAAGGTCCGCCGGGAGAAGGTCCGGCGTGAACTGGATGCGCTTGAAGTCCAGCGAAACGGCGCTCGCAAAAGCCTGCACCGCGGTAGTTTTCGCAAGTCCCGGAAGCCCTTCCAAAAGGATGTGACCGTCAGCCAAGATTCCGGTGAGAATGCTCTTCACCATATCTTTCTGGCCGATTACGGTCCGCTCCACTTCGCGCAAAAGGTCCACGCAAAAGCGTCCCTGGTCCTTGATCTTATCCGTCAGTTCTTGAACATTTGTCATCATGACCTCATTCGTCTTCTTCGATGTTTAAAAGTTTCGCGGCGAGCTTCCACGTTTCCTTGGTTTCAAACGCATCACGCGCACCGCCGCCATAACGGGCGTGGGCAAACGCTTCGAGCAAAGCGTCCCAACCTTCGAGCAAGCCTTTTCGGGAAAGCGCATCCAGATTGTCTTCGCCAAAGCGTTTCTTCGCCCATGATTTACAAATTTTTTCCAGGTCGAGCAACCAGACGCGACTATCCGCCTTTGCAACGCGAACCTTCAACAAGAGAAACTCTTTCTTCAGCGCATCGTCCTCTTCGCGCGTCGCCTTTTTCCGCATCGCGGACCGCTTCTTTTCCTTGAAAACCAGGAACACGCCGATAGCGACAATCAAAACGGCGAGCAGGCCGAACACGGCAAAAACCGCCGTCTGGGAAGGCGCGTCGATGTGAAAAGAAACGCTTTCGGACTGGAATTCGAACGGACCGTTTGCCGTCGGGATTTCAAAGCGCATCGCCGGAATGGAAACGCTCCCCGTATCGTCTGCCGTAAGCGTGTAGATAAACTGGCTGTTCGAAACCGAGGCATCGCCCTGCAAGACGCGGGAATGTTCCTCGCGCATCCCGATTTGCGTAATCCCTTTCGTATTCGCAGAACTCTTGGGAAGAATCAGGACAGCGCTTTCCTTTTGGGGGGCAGTCCACGAAACGTTCACCTTGAATTCGAACGTGTCCCCTTTGACAATCGTCGGGAGGGAATCCGTGCGCACCGAGATTCCGATTTCCACGGGATTTGAAGCTGCGCTCGAAGCGTCTTCCGGCAAAGTATTCAGGCTATCATTTTCCATCAAAAAAGAAAATAAAAAATGTTCTTCCCCGGAAAAGTCATCAAACGTTCACGGGAAAGTAAAAAGTTGGCACAAGGTTTTAGAACTGCAGACTGATCGTTTTTCGGGGAAGAGGGATGAGAGACATGAGACACAGTATGATGTCATTC